>CACLKK010000016.1 GCA_902607525.1 uncultured Pelagibacteraceae bacterium
TAAACTTCTATCGTAGTAGCCTTTGCCATAACCAATACGATTTAGTTTTTCATCAAAAGCAACAAGAGGCACCATAATAAGATCAGGAACAATTTGTTTTTTTGAATTTTCGGGTTCCAAAATACCAAATTTACTAACAAAAAGTGGATCTTGAAAAACCCAAGATTTGAAGCTCATTGAAATTGGAGATTTTATAACAGGCAGTGCAATTTTAAATTTTCTTTTTGTTGCTTCTTTAAGAAAACTTAAGATGTTTACCTCGTAATAAGATGGGTAGTAACCTGCAATAGTAATTTTTTTATTATAAAAATGTTTTCTTATTAATTTAAATATTAAATTAAAATTAAATTTTTTTGTAGTTAAATACTTTTTTTTTCTCTTTAAAATAAACCTATTTCTTAAATTGAACTTATCATATTTCATCTACTGAATATTTTTTTCCTGATCAATTTCTGCGTTTTCGATAAATTTTTCTATTGATTTTGTAGTTTTTTCTAAAATTTCCTCATAGGAGTTTCTGCTTTCCTCTACCATTTCTTTAAATGTATTTAATTCATTTTTTAGTTTTTCGATTTCTTTCTCTTTTTCATCTTTATAATTTATTGCTAGCGTCCTTAGCTCTTTAAATTTAATTGATAGTTTTTCAAAATCACTTTTTTTACTGTTAACTTTTTTATTTAGATCAAAATAATCATCAACCATCTGTATTGCTGTAATTAATAAAAGTTTGCTCTCTCCAATATTTCCTAGATTTTTTTTAAGCTCGTTGTACTTTAAATCTAAGTGATTTGCTAATTCCTTTAGATTTTCTTCTTGGCCATCATCGCAAGATAGTAAATAATCTTTATTATTAAATTTTACATTTACGTTTGCCATTTTTCTATTTCATCAATTAAGGTTTCTGTTTCTTGGTTAAGTTCGTCAATCTTTTGATTAATGGTGTTTTGGTTGCCATATTTATTTGTTTCATCTTTATTGATTTTTTCTAATTCAGATTTTAAATCCTGGTATTTTTTAGAAAGACTATCATAATCTTTGCCTGATTCTTCTTTTTCCCTTAATAATTGATTCTTTTCTAAATTAAGCGAATTGATGACATTATTCATCTTTAAAACTCTATTTGACATTGTGTTTAATTTTTTAAGAACGTTATTCAATTTTTTTTCTTTTTCTTGGTAATTTTTCATTTGATTTATTTAAAAATCATATTATTGATTTGATACGTTCAAGTCTATATAGGTTTTATAGTGATCCCAGTCTCAAAAGATTTAGCAAATGCAATAAGATTTCTTTCTATAGATGCGGTCCAAAAAGCTAATTCTGGACATCCTGGTATGCCCATGGGAATGGCAGATGTTGCGACCGTACTATTTAAATACTACCTAAGGTTTAATCCAAAAAATCCTAGTTGGATTAATCGTGATCGATTTATTTTATCTGCTGGTCATGGATCAATGCTTTTATACTCTCTCCTGCACTTGACTGGATACAAAAGCATATCAATTAAAGATATTCAAAATTTTAGACAGCTTAATTCTATTTGCGCTGGCCATCCTGAGTATGTAAAAAATTCTGGAATAGAAACTACTACAGGACCTTTAGGACAAGGTCTGTCAAACGCAGTCGGCGTGGCAATTGCAGAAGAAATTTTAAAAAAAAAATATGGATCAAATTTAATAAATCATAAAACCTATGTTATTGCTAGCGACGGAGATTTAATGGAAGGAATAAGTCATGAAGCAATGAGTTTAGCAGGACATTTAAAACTAAAAAATCTTATTGTTTTTTTTGATAATAATAAAATATCTATTGATGGTTCTACTGATTTATCTGTATCAGATAATTATAAAAAAAGATTTGAAAGTTACGGTTGGGCGTTTCAAGAGGTAAATGGTCATAACGAAAAACAAATATCAAAAGCTATAAAAAAAAGCCTTAGTTCAAATAAACCAAATTTAATTTCATGTAAGACTCTCATTGGGTATGGATCGCCTAATAAATCAGGCAAGGCTTCTTCTCACGGAGCTGCTCTTGGGGAAGAAGAGGTCGCTCTAGTTAGAAAAAAATTAAAATGGAAACATAAACCTTTTGAAATTCCAAATGAAATTTTAAATGAGTGGAGAAAAATTGGAGAAAAAGGAGCTCTCGATGAAAAAAAATGGAATTTAATTTATAATAAAAAAGATAAGAAAATTAGAGACGAAATTGACAGGATAATAAGCAATAAACTACCAAAAAATTTTGATGAACAAACTATATCTTTGAAAAAAAAAATTTTCGATTTAAAAACTACACAGGCTTCAAGAAAATCTTCAGCTTTTGTTTTAGAAAATATTATGGAAAATTTACCTGAATTAATTGGAGGATCAGCAGATTTAAGTGGTTCAAATAATACAATAACAAAACATTCTAAAGTGATTAAATCTTCAAATTTTAATGGGAACTATATTCATTATGGAGTAAGGGAACATGGTATGGCGGGAGTTATGAATGGCATGGCTCTTCACGGAGGAATAATTCCTTATGGAGGAACTTTTTTAATTTTTTCCGATTATTGTAAGCCATCAATAAGACTGTCTGCTTTGATGGGTTTAAAAGTGATTTATGTATTTTCTCATGACTCTATTGGTTTAGGTGAAGATGGACCAACTCATCAACCAATAGAACACTTGGCACACTTGAGAGCTATACCTAATTTAAATGTTTTTAGACCTGCAGACACAATTGAGACACTTGAATGTTGGGAAACGGCCTTAAAAAGTAGTACTAATCCCAGCGTGATAGCCTTATCAAGACAAAAAATTCAATTTGTGACTGAAGCACTCACAAGCAAAAACATGAGTGCTCTTGGAGGTTACGAACTTAAAAAAACCAATCCTAATCCTGAAATTACTTTAATCGCGTCTGGTTCTGAAGTTGAAATTGCAATTGATGCATTAAATAAACTAAAAAAAGCTAACATAAACTCAAAAGTAGTTTCTATGCCTTGCCAAGAATTATTTGATAAACAGCCAAAAGAATATAGGGAAAAAGTCATTGAAAAAAATTCTAAAAAAATATCTATAGAAGCAAGCAGTATATTCGGATGGGAAAAATATGTTGGTTCGGATGGAGCCTCTTTAGGACTAAAAACTTTTGGAAAAAGTGCACCCTATAAATCGATTTACGAAGATTTTAACTTAACTAGCGATAGTGTTGTTATGATTGCTAAGAAAATGTTAGGAAAATAATTATGACTCTAAAAGTTGGTATAAACGGATTTGGTAGAATTGGACGAATGGTTCTCAGGTCTATCATCGAAAATAACAGAAAAGACTTAGAGGTAGTAGCTATTAATAACAGAGGAAATTCTGAGGTCAGTAGTTTTTTATTAAAACATGATACCATACACGGAAAACTAAAAGCTAAAATAAATCATTCAGAAAAAGTGATTGAAGTTAATGGAAAAAAAATCAATCTAATTCGTGAAACTGAAATTTCAAAAATAGATTGGAAAAAATATAATGTAGAGATAATTTTAGAATGTACTGGCAAATTTAATACTAAAGAAAAATCATCTCAACATATTAATTCAGGTGCTAAAAAAGTTTTAGTTTCAGCTCCGTGTAAAGGTGCAATAAATATTGTATTTGGTGTAAATGAAAAAATCTTAAAAAAAAGTGATGAAGTAATCGCTGCTGCTTCTTGCACTACAAATTGCTTAGCCCCAGTGGCCAAAGTAATAAATGATAATTTTGAAATCGAACGTGGGTTTATGACTACTATTCACTCATATACGACTGATCAAAGACTTCTAGATAATTCTCATAAAGATTTAAGGAGAGCAAGAAGTGCTCCTAATTCAATGATACCAACAACGACTGGAGCTACTAAATCTCTAGGGGATGTTATCCCTGAGTTGAAAGGAAAAGTAGAAGGAATTTCAATTAGAGTTCCAACCCCAAATGTTTCTTTGATTGAATTTATTTTTTCTTCAAAGAAAAACATGACTGTAGAAGAAATAAATAATTCTTTTATAAAGGCCTCAAAATCAGAATTAAAAAATATCTTAAATACTAACAATGAACAGCTTGTTTCTTCAGACTTTAACCATGACCCTCACTCTTCTATAGTTGATCTATCTTTGACTAAAGTGGTAGATAATAAAATGGCAAAAGTTTCTGCTTGGTATGACAATGAATGGGGTTTTGCTAACAGAATGTGTGACTTAGCGGTTTATTTAGGAAAAATAAAATAAATCATGAGCAAATTAAGGGCTCTTGACGAAAATTTAAATTTAACTAACAAAAGAATAATCTTACGCGTAGATTTAAATGTACCTATACAGGAAGGAATGGTAACGGATAAATCTAGAATAAATAAACTTATTCCTATTATAAAGGAACTCGTAAATAAAAAAGCTAAAATTATACTGATTTCTCATCTTGGAAGACCTAAAGGAAAAATTGATGAAAAATTATCTTTGAAGCCAATAAAACCTATTTTAGAAAATTTACTAAATTCCAAAGTTTATTTCTCCGACAAAAGCTATGGGTCAATCGTTGTAGAGAAAAGTAAAAAAATTAAATCAGGTGAAGTTTTGTTGCTTGAAAATATTAGATTCAATAAGGAAGAGGAAGAAAATCAAGCAATTTTTGCTAAAGAATTGTCCAAAGCTGGCGATATATATATTAATGAAGCTTTTTCTTGTTCTCATAGGGCGCATTCATCAGTTAGTGAAATAACAAAATATATCAATTCTTATGCGGGCAAGCTCTTATCTGAAGAAGTAAAAGCAATTAATATGTTAACAAACAAGCCAGAAAAGCCAGTTTCCTGTATTATAGGAGGTTCTAAAATTTCTACCAAAATTAATATTTTAACCAACTTAGCAAAAAAAATGCAAAATATTATTATTGTGGGGGCGATGGCAAATAATTTTATAAAATATCAAGGGTATAATATTGGAAAATCTCTTTTTGAAAAAAATCAAGAAAATTTATTAAAAGATATAGTCGAAAAATGTAAAATAAATAATTGTAATCTTGTAATACCTGAAGATGTAATTGTTGCAAAAGACCACAAATCAAAAGGTCAGCTCAAAACTCTTGATAAAATTGATAATAATGATCTAATTTTAGATATTGGAAAAGAGACTATAAAAAAAATTTACAAAATAATTGATAAGTCAAAAACAATTTTATGGAACGGTCCAGCTGGCTATTTTGAGATTGATAAATTTTCATATGGAAGTAATAAAATTGCAAAAAAAATAACAGAAAATACTAAAAATAAATCTTTAATATCAGTTGCGGGTGGCGGTGATACTGTTGCAGCAATAAATAAATTTGGTTGTTCTGATGGATTTTCATATATATCAACTGCAGGTGGAGCTTTTTTAGAACTTCTTGAAGGAAAAATTTTACCTGGTATAAAAGCTCTAGAAATAAATGAGTGAATTAGAAAATATTGCAAAACAAATGGTGGCAAAAGGCAAAGGTATATTGGCTGCCGACGAAAGTACTGGAACTATGACAAAAAGATTGTCTAGTGTAAATGTTGAATCGACTTCAGAAAATAGACTTAAATTTAGAGAAACACTTTTTTCATCAGAAGGAATGAAAAATAATATCGGCGGTGTAATTCTTTATGATGAAACAATAAAGCAAAAAACTTCTTCTGGAAAATCAATACCTGATCTAATTAAAAGTTTTGGCTCAATTCCTGGAATTAAAGTTGATACAGGTGCAAAAAAATTGGCTGGATCTCCTGAAGAAAAAATAACTGAAGGGTTAGATGGACTCAGAGAAAGACTGGCCGAATATTATAAGCTTGGAGCTAGATTTACTAAATGGAGGGCGGTTTATAATATTTCTGAAAAATATCCTTCAGAATTAGCAATTAAATCTAATGCCCATGCTTTAGCAAGATATGCAGCTTTGGTACAGGAAACAAAAATGGTTCCTATTGTTGAACCAGAAGTTTTAATGGATGGTGAGCACGATATAACAAAGTGCTATGAAGTAACTTCTAAAGTTTTAAAAGAATGTTTTAGAGAATTAAAATTGCATAAGGTAAATTTAAAAGGAACTATATTAAAACCTAATATGGTATTGCCCGGAAACAAATCTAAAAATAAAAGCAACACAGCAGAAATAGCTAAGATCACACTAAAATGTTTAAAAGAAAGTGTTCCTAGCGATGTCCCGGGAATTGCCTTTTTATCAGGAGGACAAACTGAAATTGAAGCAACAGAAAACTTGAATGAAATAAACAAAATTAATAATACAAATTTTTTGATGAGCTTCTCATATGGAAGGGCGCTACAGCAAAGTGCTCTTAAAAATTGGGCAAAAAATATCAAAGACATTAATAGCACTCAAAAAATCTTTAACCATAGATCTAAAATGAATGGACTATCAACCTCAGCAAAATGGACTATAGATCTAGAAAAACAATCAACAGCCTGATTAAAATTGAAAAGATATATTTATTTAATATCACCTCAAAAAATAAGAGGAGTTAGGTTTTATAAAGAACTGAACAATGTATTAAAAACAAACAAAGTAAAATACTTTCAATTAAGACTAAAAAAAATTTCTACTTTAAATTTAATAAAAATCTCTAGAAAAGTTAAAAAAATAACTAAAAAGAATAATGTTAAATTTTTAATAAATGACAAACCTTTTGTAGCAAAAAAAATTGGTGCTGATGGATGTCACATTGGACAAAAAGATATGAATTTTATTAGTGCTAGAAAAATTTTAGGAAAAAATAAAATTATTGGTCTAACTTGCCATAATTCAAAAAAATTAGCTCTTAAAGCAAAAAAATATGGTGCAAATTATGTTGCCTTTGGATCTTTTTTTAAATCTTCAACAAAAAAAACAGCTTTTAGAGCCAACTTACAAATATTGCGTTGGGCTAAAAAAAAAATTAATATGCCCTCCGTTGCAATAGGTGGAGTTAGTAATTCCAATTATAAAAAAATTTTATCAAATGGAGCGGATTTTATTGCTTGCTCTAATTATGTTTGGAATAATAAAAAATTAGATCCTGTTTCAGCTATAAATAAATTTAAATAACATGAAAATATTAGGAAATGAAATTAAAACAGGGATGATAATTGAACATAAAAATGATTTATGGTCAGTTTTAAAAACCCAGCACGTCAAGCCAGGAAAGGGCGGTGCCTTTAATCAGCTGGAACTTAAAAGTGTCAAAAAAGGAACTAAGCTGAACGAAAGATTCAGATCTAGTGATACGGTAGAAAAAGTAATTTTAGAAGATAAAAAATTCAGTTTTCTTTACGATGATGAAAACAGCTGTCACTTCATGGATCAAACCAATTTTGAACAAATTCAAATAGGCAAATCTTTATTAGGAGATAAAAGTAAACTGCTTAAAGAAAATATGGAAGTAAATGTTCAATTTTATGATGATCAAGCTCTTTCAATCGACTTACCATCGTCAGTAGAATTAAAAATAGAATCTACTGATGCAGCTATTAAAGGTCAAACTGCTTCTTCATCTTATAAACCTGCTATTTTAGAAAATGGAATTAAAATTATGGTACCTCCATTCATAGATGCAGATGATAAAATAATATTAGATACACGAACATTAGAATATGTAAAAAAAGTTAAATAAATGAAACTTAATTCAGCAAATATAAACGTGATGATAAAGGCTTGTAGAAAAGCATCTAAAATTTTAATAAGAGATTTTGGTGAAATAGAAAACCTGCAAGTTTCTCTTAAAGGACCAGGTGATTTTGTAAGCGCAGCAGATAAAAAAGTAGAAAAGATTCTTATTGAAGAACTTCAAAAAGCTAGACCAGACTATTCTATTTTAAGTGAAGAAATTGGACTTATAGATAATGACAAGTCCTTTAAATGGATTATTGATCCGATAGATGGAACTGCAAATTTTTTACATGGAATTCCCCATTTTGCAATATCAATAGGATTAGAACATGATAAAGAAATAATTTGTGGAATTATTTATGATCCAATTAAAGATGAAATGTTTGTTGCAGAAAAAGGTAATGGTTCTTATTTAAATAATCAACGAATGAGAGTTTCATCAAGATCAAAGTTAAAAGATTGTATGATTTTCACCGGGGGGCCAAAAATTACTTCGGAGAATAAAGAATTATCTTTAAAAGAATATAACAATTTTTCATCTACAGTACTCGTCCCTATCAGAAAATTAGGAAGCGCCGCCCTAGATATGGCGTATGTTGCTGCTGGAAGATGTGATGGCTTTTGGCAGAGAAATTTGAATTACTGGGATATTGCAGCGGGCATAATTCTTGTTAAGGAATCTGGAGGTTTTGTTACAGATTTTGATGGAGAAAATGATTATATACAAAACAAAACTATTTTAGTGACTAATTCTAAAATTAACAAAGAAATGATTGAGGTTTTAAATAAGTAAGTTTAATATTGTCAAAGATTTTGTTTTATTATATTAAATTGTCCCATATGAAAAAAAAAATACATCCAAACTATCATAAAATAAAAGTTGTTATGACTGACGGAAGTGAATTTGAAACAATGTCAACATGGGGAAAAGAAGGCGAAACTTTAAAACTTGATATTGACTCAAAATCCCACCCTGCCTGGATAGGCGGATCACAAAAAATATTAGATAAAGGAAGAGTAAGTAAATTCTTTAAAAGATTTAAAAACTTGAGATCAGCGGAAAAAAAATAGATGACGGATAAACCTTTTATGCCAAAAGCAACTGCTGTTTGGCTTGTAGAAAATACTAAAATAAGTTTTAAACAAATAGCCGCCTTTTGTGATCTTCATGAGCTTGAGGTTAAAGGAATAGCAGATGGAGATGTTGCTAAAGGAATAAAAGCATATAATCCTATACTAGCCGGACAATTAACTAGAGAAGAAATCGAAGAATCTTCTAAAGATATAAATAGACCGCTTACCTTAAATAAAAAAATTCTAGACATAAAATCTGAAAAAAAGAGTAATAAATATATACCCTTGTCTAAAAGACAAGATAGACCGGAAGCAGTATTATGGTTAACAAAAAATTGCCCTCAACTTTCAGACGGGCAAATAGTAAAGCTGGTAGGTAGTACAAAAAAAACTGTAGATTTAATAAGAAATAAAAGATATTGGAATTCATCTAACCTCTCGGCTAAGGATCCGGTAGTTTCTAATCTTTGTTCACAAGCCGACATTAAACAAGCAATAGAAAAAGCTGAAAGAAAAGCTGCTAGAAAAAAAAAGGAAATTGAAAAAAAAAATAAAAAACTAGAACAGAGTACTCAATCCTAAACCATTAATGAAAAAAAAATCTAATAGTCTTGTTGGAATTATTATGGGAAGCAAATCAGATTGGTCTGGCACTATGGAACATTGCAGCGATACTTTAAAAAAATTTGGTATAAAACATGATGTAAGAGTAATATCTGCTCATAGAACACCAAAAAGATTGCATAAATTTCTTAAAGAAGCTGAGAAAAAAAAAATGGAAGTGATAATAGCAGCCGCCGGAATGTCTGCACACTTAGCTGGAGTAACGGCCTCATTAACAACAATACCCGTACTAGGAGTTCCAACTGAAAGTAAATTAAAAGGTCTGGATAGTTTGCTTTCTACAGTTCAAATGCCAAGTGGTATTCCTGTAGGAACCTTAGCAATTGGAAAGGCTGGAGCAATAAATGCAGCATTGCTGTCTATTTCTATCTTATCTACTAGATATAAAAAAATTGAAAACAAACTTAGGTTATATAGACGAAGTTTTGAAAAAAAGGTACCAAAAAAACCATTTTAATCTAGGTGGACAATCTTTTTGTTTAGTGTTAATTAATGCATCTTTAATCAGGAGGTAGTTATTAAAATAGAAGTAAAAGATAATAATGTTGATCAGGCTTTAAGAATTCTTAAAAGAAAACTTCAAAGAGAAGGTTTTTTTAAAATACTGAAGATTAAAAGTAATTATGAAAAACCGTCTGAGAGAAAAAAGAGAGAAAAATCAGAAAACATTAGAAGAGCAAAAAAAATTCAAAGAATGCGAAATAATTTCTAATTTAATTTACTAACAAAAAAACAAAAAATTATAAAAAAATTTATTTATCGCGGGGTGGAGCAGTCTGGTAGCTCGTCAGGCTCATAACCTGAAGGTCGTAGGTTCAAATCCTACCCCCGCAACCAATCACACCAACACTTTTTTATTATAAATATTTTGTAGAAAGTTTTTTTGACGCTCGTATGACGCCGTGAGCTAATTTATAAATATTTTTTCAAATTAGAGGAATATTTTAAAGATTTTATATAATTTTCCATAAAATCAAAATCGGGCTCAGTATTATTTTTGGAAGGTAATTTTACCTTCAAATCTTTTAATCTCTTTGTTCCCATTTTTCTACTATAATTAAATCTAAATTTTTCTTTTCTCAAAATAGTAGAAATAAATAAACCAATATAAATGTTGGTTTTTTTTATTGGCGTTAATATTCTTACATCAACTGGGGTTGCTAGATAATCTCTATCTTGATAAAAAGTTTCTCCAACTGAGCCCCCTCTATTAACAGTTATAGTTCCAGCTTTATTCGAAGGTTTTTCATCAGCAAATTTAATTACTCCATTGTTATAAGATGTTGAAGAAACATAAGGAGTTTTGCCTAATTCATAGTCTTGCACTAATAAATCATTGCTTGCAGATACTAAAAATATATCTGCTAAGTTGAAATATTTCCAATTATCTACATCTAATTTCATTTCTAAATTTTTTTCAGCACTAGAATTAATTTTTTTTGGATACTCAAAATTATTTACCCAATCTGGAATTTCATTTAAATCAGGTATCATTAAGTCATTAATAGTTTTATTAGCTTGCCTTCCAAAACTATATTTCCATTTATTTAGTCTAATTGCTGCACAATAAAATAAAAGTTGTTCTTTATTAAGTTTTATTTTAGGCCTAAGAATTTTAATATGATAAGAGGAATAAAAGGGTTCCTCCTGAAGAAAGCACTCCATAACTGATCCGCTCATTGCAACAGTCAAACAATTCCCCTCTAATGGTTTAATATCGCCAAACTCCTCAACAGTTTTAACAACACCATTATTATCTGAGCCTCTGCCAATAAAGTTTACCCCACCTTTTTTGTAGTTCATTTGATACTCAACTAACCCTTGGGATTCGAAGGTATCAAAAATTTCAATTATTTTTTTCATTAATAAATTTATAAGATAAAAAGTTTTTTATAGTCTTGGTAAAATCTTCTTTGCCCAATTTTTTATAGTCTGTCTCCATAAAAGCTTCTGCGCACCACTCATCTTCTGCTTTTATTTTTTTTAATATACTTAATTCTTCAATTTGTTTTTTATTGAAGTAACTATCTAACCAGATCTTTTTTTTATTTTTCCATTCTTTTCGATCATCAACTCTTCCCCATTTTCTTTTAACAAAACCATCATCCTTCCAATAACCAAAATAAGTATCAAAATTTTTATTATGAGGAACGTGAGCTTTTACAACAATGCAGCAAGTAACTGTACTAGTGTTTGAGTCATGAAATAGTTCATCTGGTAAACTCATAACACCTAATAAAGTATGTTTTTTCAATAATTCACTTTTTAAAAATAAACCTTCGCCTCTTTGGGTGTTAACACAGTCCATTGGTAATAAAGCTACACAAATCCCACCAGGTGCTAACATTTCTAAATTATTTAGAACAAACTCAAGCTCTTCTTTTTTCTTTTTCATTTGTTTTTTTGGTGGTTTAAAAGGGGGATTCAGTAAACCAACTGTAGGTCTATCCGACTTTTTAAAATCATTTACGTCAAAATTAAAACAATTAGTAAAAAAAATATTTGATTTTCCGTCATCGTGTATTTTCATATTGCAAAGAGCTAAAACAAACATATCTTGCTCTTTTTCTATTCCATAAATTTGATTTTCTTTAATTTTTTTTTCTTTACTTTTATTACCTTCACTTTTTTTAATCATGTATCTCAAACCTGAGACTAAAAAACTTCCGGTTCCACAACAATTGTCGAGGATAACGCTATCTTTATTAGTTTCAGCTAAGTCATTAAATAACTCAGCAATATGTGGTGGGGTTAAAACTATACCTAATGACTTAGCATTACTTGCGTACCTGAAGAATTCTACATAAAATTCAGACACAAAATCAAAATATTCATGAGTTTTTATAAAATTATTAAAATTTTTATTTATTTCATCAATTAAATTTATAATGAAATTTCTATCCGAATTTAAAACTTTATGTGATTTCATCCATTCAAAACTTCTCTTAACTGTATCTGAATATTCTGGCTTGGGATCTAATTCAGCAACTATTGATGCGATCATGTGGTTGAATAATAATTTTGTTGTTTTTTGGTGTTTAAAAGAATTTGCAAAAGCTTTATTTTGTAACGCAATTAATATTCCGCTTATTAAAAGGCATCGTTTATCTTCTTTTATATCTTCATCATGTAATCTTTCATTAAGACTTTTAGTAAATTGGGATAAAGTTTGATCTTCATTTTTTTTTTTGGTTTTTTTTTCAAACAAGTTATAAAGCTCAGCTGGATTTAAGTGTTCAGAAGATATTTTAATTATTTCATTCTTTTCTGAAAAAATTAAATAATTTGAAGATTTTATTTTATTTTCGCTCTCTCCGCTTACAGCCACTGCTATAACATCAAATTTTTTTGAAACTGCCTTGGCGTACCATAAAGCTCCGTCAACTGCATAATGTTGATATTTCTTTCCACTTTCACTTTTGTGAAATAAATTTTTAGCCTTACACTCATATATTAATACTAAGTTTGGATATTCTTTATTGGTTACTATAAATTCAGGATAACCTTGTTTGTTACTTTTCGTTTTTGCTGCTGTTTTAAGTAATTTATCTAAAATTATATTTTTTGACTTTTCTGGTTCCCTTTTCCATCCAAATTCTTTTGACTCATCAATTTTATTTCTTACAATATCTTTGGTTAATTCTTCATTTGCCATGACGCAAATTTTGGCAGTTTTTTGCAGAAAAGTCTATGACGTAGCTGTGACGCCGTCAGCTTGAAATTTCAGAATTTTATCTAGCTTATTTGCAAGGTTGTGTTAATTTTACGGACAGAACGGTACGTGCGTCAGGCTCATAACCTGAAGGTCGTAGGTTCAAATCCTACCCCCGCAACCAATCACACCAACGCTTTTTTAATTTAAGTTAGTTTCAGAAGTTTTTCTGAACACATCCTGAACACAATAGTTCAAGCTTTTATAGGTCTATAAAAAATTCTGTTGATAATAGATCCAATTAAAGAAGTTAAGCTTAATACCACAAAAGTAAACATTGCTCCAAACATCGTTAAAAATTTTATAGAAGGTTTGTTACCCTGATTGCTTTCTTCAATTTGCTTACGAAGTTCTTCGCTTTCTTTTTCTAAAATTTGATTTTTTAACATCTCTTTCTCTAATTTGATTTTCTCATTTGTTTTAATCAAATCTACAATTAATGCCTTGCTTGTTTTATTTTCCTCTATAACTTTTTCTGCCAGCAATTTAAGCTTCTCGTTTTGAACTCTTAATGCTTCATTTTTAGCTTTTACTTCTTCTGCTGCTTTTCTTAATTCTTCAATTTCTTTTAGTTCTTTACCCTGATCTTGAGTAATAGAACTTAAATCAATTTTTGAAGGGTCAGATTTTGTCTCAAGTTTTGCAGTTTTGACTTTGCCAAATGTTTTGGTTAATGAAACAGCTGCAATTTGATTAATTAATCCATCCTCATTTCCATACATTAAGTCCAAATCGAAATTAAAACCTTTAGTTTCTTTGTTTAAAGTAAGACCCGCATAATAACCTGCTGTGGAATTATCTGCTGGAGAAGCTGGCAAGCTATCATCATCTTTTACTATATCAATATTATTATTTAAGTTATGGTTTAAGCTTACACCAACATAAGGTCTGATGATGAAACCTTTGCCAAGTTCCTCATTATACTTAACCTCAAATCCTCCACTTAATACCTGTTCAATAGCTTCATCCACTGACAAATCACCATCGCTAAAACTAGATAAATAATCTGGGAATCTTTGCAGTCCTAAAGTCGATTGAACACTTAAATTAAGTGAACCTGCTTCGCTTGTTTGTATTTCTTTATCTATTTTACCATTAACCGCCAGAAACTCGCTTAGTAAATTAGTTTTTACTTTAGCAGAAGAATCTGAGTCAAAATCGGTAAGATCTAAATCATTAAGCCCTATCATAGGTGAGAAAGATACTTTTAATCCATTTTTTGTAAAAACGTTCTTTAGTCCTAAAGCATAATTTCCTCCACCTAAAAATTCTCCATTATCAAAATCGCCATGATGTTTGCTATAACCTAAAAAGATATTGCTCGTTATATTTCCCCAATTAATTGGACTCAATTGCCCTACTACGCCTGTCATGCTTCCTTTGTACATGTTTTCTCTTTTTACGTTGCTGTAAAATATTCTAAAGAACTTGTCTTCTGGTTCCACTCCATCAATATAGTTTGCAGCGCTAAATAAGCCTTTTAATTTTGTTGCAACATTTTCACTTCTATATGTTGCATTATTGCTAACAACTTCAAGACCTTCATCAATGACTAAGTATCCATTTGCTTCTGAATTATCTGCATCAGTTACGTTAGAATTATCTTGTATTGTTAAAGTATCATTTCCACAAAGATTATTTGTTATTGTGGCTCTTGATTTTTTTTTAACTTCTATAGTGACATCTTGCGATATATTACATTCTAAATATATAGTACTTCCAGTTGCTGATGCATTATTACCTAAATGAACTTCTCCAGTAAACGATGCAGTTTCATCTACATATATTTTTGTGCCAGTAACATTATTTTTAAGGCGTATTGAAGCAGAAGCTCCCTCTCCAACTAAACTTCCTTTATTAACAACCGTTACATCATTAACATCAATCCTTATTGCTGCTTTAGCATTAGTGTTATCATTATCTGTGTCTGTGGCCTCTATGGTTGCTCCACTATAATTGTTAATGGTCACTCCAGTAGCACTACCAGCAAGTTTTATAGCATTATATTTTGCAGTTATATCTCCGTAATTATCTACAGTAATAGTTTCTGATGCATTAGAGCTAGTACCATCCTGTACTAAAATAGCATTTTGTCCGTCTGTTCTGATTTTGGCTCCTGAACGGTTTGTAATTTGAGTGTTGTCTGCTCCTGTATTATTAATTGTTTTTGCGGAGACAGCATATATATCACCATAATTATCAATCGTCCCTGCATCTCCTCTGTCTAATTTTATTCCATTAGTTGTTCCTTTAATAAGTCCAGTGCTTTGATTGGTAATGGCAACCGTATCAAAACTAGTACCCGTAATGACATTACCATTACCAGTGGCTAAAAGATTTCCTGAAATATTGATTGTAAGATTGTCATTGCTCGCAGTAATACGAGCAGATTCACCTGACACATATTCGTCTTCATCGAGAACAAATGTTTGATCATCTTGGCAGGTATAGGTGTTATCAAGTGGTGAACCTGAGCTAGTTCCATCGATATCACCTGATGCTACACTGCAATGATTAATATCTGCCCCATAGACTTTACCGCCTAACAACAAACCCAGAACCAAGATCCCTAAAAGTTTTTTCATTTATTTTTTTAATTCCACTTTTATTTAATTGCGTTCCAAAGTATACCCATTAATACCATAAAACTCATTCCAATTAATAACCAGAAAACGGATGTAAATAACTCTTTCTTAATGTTAAACCGAATTGCTATTAACACCAAAATACTAATACTAACTAATATCCAAAAGAAAGTTGCTAGTGTCATTATTTAAACTTATCTGCACAGTTTTTTTTGGCTTCCTCTATACTAGAAGTTTGTGCTTGAGCTAAAATACATGCACTAATAACTTTTTTTAAGTTATGGTCGCTATACATGCTTCGAGCTAAAAAGAGAATTATTATTAAAGCTATTACCGAAATAATTGTTTTACTTTTCATTTTTTCAGACCACCATCAAGATAAGTATGAATATAATCAAACCAATTATAGGAACAAAGAAATGTTGCATATTCTTATTCTACTTGGAAACATTTAATTTTTGAGAGCTGGAAATACAGGGTTAACTTTCAGAAACAATCTTTGATACTCTTGTTTAATACACTTGTTTGAGAAATAAGTAATATTTTTTGATTCAACAATTTTTTTAGCTTCTTCACTTTGAATGCCGTACTGGAGCCAAAAAATTTTTGCTCCAATTCTTACAGTCTCTTCTGCTATCTTTGGAGCTTCTTCGGCAGGTCGAAATACATCAACTATATCTATTGGTATTTTAATATCATTTAATTTAGCAACTACAGTTTCTCCATGTATTTTTTCTCCAGCAGAAAATGGATTAACTGGTATAACTTTATAACCAAACTCTTGCATATACTTCATTACAATAGTTGAAGGTCTTCTTCTTATATTTGTAGATACTTCTTTTTTAATTGAGCTTACTCCAACCATAGCAATCGTTTTTGATTCTTCGAGAGTTTTTTTTATTAATCCATCTTCAGCCATTTATTTATTTTTCCAATTTGGTTTTCTTTTTTCTAAAAAAGCCGAAATACCTTCTTCCGCATCAAGCTCCATGGCATTTTTAGTCATAATTTCACTCGTATACTTGTAAGCTTTGCTTATTGGCATTTCTAACTGTTTATAAAAAGCCTTTTTACCTATTTTAATCGTAAGATTTGATTTTGACGTAATTTTTCTTGCTAGCTTTAAAACCTCTTCTTCTAATTCTGAAATAGGATAGTAATCATTTATTAATCCAATCTCCTTAGCATATTTTGCATTTATAGGATCACCGGTTAATAACATTTTCATTGTTTTCT
>CACLKK010000017.1 GCA_902607525.1 uncultured Pelagibacteraceae bacterium
TTAAAAAAAACCTTCTTTTTTTTTAGGTCTTAGATATCGAAAGGCTATTAATCGTTCAATTTTTGAAATCAATTTATATTTCTTTTGTTAACTAATTTATTTTTTATTTCTTCTAAAGATAAATTTTCGGTTTTTCCGTTAACTTCTTTAAACTCCAATTTATTATCAGTTGACTTTGAGCCTAATATTATTTGATGAGGGATGCCTATTAAATCAAATTTTTTAAATTTTGCTGACAGATGTTCATCGGTGTCATCAAGCAACACATCTATATTACTATCTTTAAGAAAATTATATATTTTTTCTGCTTTTAAATAATTTGATTTATCATTTTTTTGCAAACTTGGAATTACAGCAACTTCAAATGGTGAAACTTGATCGGGCCATTTCATGACATTATTACTATATTTAGCCTCGATAATTGCTGCAACTAGTCTTGAAACACCTATACCGTAAGAACCCATCTTAACATTTACCTTCTTGCCATCTTGTAAATCAACAGAACAGTTTAAAGGTTTAGAATATTTATCGCCAAAATAAAAAATATGCCCAACTTCAATTCCTTTAGTAGTTAATTGTTTTTCTTTTTCTACTTTTTTATCAAAATCATTTTTATTAAATTTATCATCAGTAACTGCGTAAAAGTTATCATATTCTTTTCTTAATTTTTCAATTGAGGAATCTGAATTATTATATTTATTAATATCAATATCAAAAATTCTCTTATCAGAATAAATTTTACTTTCACCGGTTTCAGCTAATATTACAAACTCATGTGAAAGATCTCCTCCAATTGGGCCAGTATCTGCAGCCATAGGTATTGCAGTAAGTCCTAATCTTTTAAAAGTGTTTAAATAAGCAAAAAACATTTTATTATATGATTTTTTTGCGGCTTCATCATCCAAGTCAAATGAATATGCGTCCTTCATAAAAAACTCCTTGCATCTCATAACACCGAATCTTGGCCGTAATTCGTCTCGAAACTTCCATTGAATATGGTACAAAATTTGAGGTAATGATTTATATGACTTAACGCTTGCTCTAAATATTTCTGTTATTAATTCTTCGTTGGTAGGCCCATATAACATTTCTTTACCTTGGCGATCTTTTATCCTTAACATTTCTTCACCATAATCATCATATCTACCGCTTTCTTTCCATATTTCTGCAGATTGTATGGTGGGCATTAATAATTCCTGAGCTCCTATTTTATTTTGTTCCTCTCTAACAATTTTTTCTATTTTTTTCATGACTTTAAATCCTAATGGAAGCCATGAATAAATCCCCGTTGAAGATTGTTTTATCATTCCTGCTCTTAGCATAAGTTGGTGTGATTTAATTTTTGCCTCAGAAGGAGTTTCTTTTAATATCGGGATAAATAACTTAGATAAATACATAAATTAAATTTTAAATTCTTACTAAATTTACGTTTGTATAAGGCCTCTTTCCAGTCTTTTCTTTTACTGTCTTTCTGCAGTTTATTTTAAGTGCTTCTATCAAATTTTGTTCTTGATTTGAGTTTTTTAATGAGAAAGTTTTGCATATATCTTGAATTTTTTCCTCTAAATCAAAAACAAAATTACTATTTTCTCCATTACTAGGAATACCTTTAAATGAAATTATGGGTCTTTTTACTATAGAACCAGAATTATTAACAATTATTGTGATTTCTAAAAAACCATTGTACGACAAATTTTTTCTATCCTTAATTGATTGGGATTCTTCGCCTACAGCTATACTTCCATCAACGTACATTCTTCCTGATGGAGCTTTGTCAATTATCTTTGGTTTGGTTCCTGGATATAATTGAACTATATCACCATTTTCTACCCTGACTGGATAAGGAACCTGCATTTCTTTTGCAAAATTTATATGTTCAATCATATGTCTATGTTCGCCATGAACAGGAATAACAGATTTAGGTTTAACCCAACTATACATATCTTTTAAATCATCTCTATTTGGATGGCCTGATACATGTACGAATTCATTTTCTTCAGAAACAACCTCAATTTCATTTTTAACTAATTGATTATGTAATTTGTAAAGTTTTTTTTCATTTCCAGGTATTATTTTAGAGGAAAAAATTACAGTATCTCCTGACTCTATTATAACATCTGGATGAATATAATTAGAGATTCGCATCATAGCGCCATTGGGTTCTCCTTGGCTACCAGTGCAAAGATAAACAATTTTTTCTCTAGAAACTTTTTTTGCCTCACGTGGGTCGAGTGGTTCAATTAAATTTTTTAGATAACCACATTTTTTAGCAGCTTTATAAATTCTGTGCATAGATCTACCAACCAAAGATATCTGTCGTCCAATTTTTTCCGCACAATAGAAAATACTTTCCATTCTTGCTACGTTTGAAGCAAAGGAAGTTACTATTATTCTTTTTTGTTTATTTTCCATTATTTTTAATAAACTATTTCTAACATCAAGTTCAGAACCAGCTCTACCGGGAGTAAATACATTTGTTGAATCACAAATCATTGCCAAAACACTCTGATCACCAATTTTTTTTAATTTTTTTTCATTTATTGTTTCACCAATCAAAGGATTTGGATCACATTTCCAATCACCTGTATGAAGAACAGTGCCTGAGGGTGTTTCTATACTTAGACCATTTGGTTCAAGTATTGAGTGAGTTAATGTAACAAATTCAATTTTAAAAGGTCCTAACTGAACATTTCCATTTAATTCAACAATTTTTAATTTAGTACCAATGTCAATTTTTTTTTCTTTAAATTTTTCCTGAATTAAAACGGCTGTAAACGGTGTAGCATAAATATTACAAAGTAGTTTTGGCCATATGTGAGCAATTGCTCCTATATGATCTTCATGAGCATGAGTTAAGATTAAACCTAATAAATCGTTTTTTTTATCTACTATAAATCCAGGATCAGGATAAATTAAATCAACTCCAGGCACTGTATCATCAGCAAAGGTTACTCCAATATCAACTATTATCCATTTTCTATTTTCAATATTTCCATAGGCAAAAAGATTCATGTTCATTCCTATTTCGCCAGATCCACCTAGTGGACAAAAAATAAAGTCTTCTTTTTTCATTTAGCTTAAATAATTTCTATTTTTTTTAAAAATTTCAATAATACCTACTATTGTTATATTCTTATCTATAGTAAATTTTCTTAATATAGAAGTTTTAAATAAATCACTATATCCTCCTGTAAAAATAATTTTATATTTTTTTCCAGTTTCTCTTTCAATCTTTAAGATAATATTATTAATTAAACCTGAGTAACCCCAATAAAAACCTGAGCGCAAAGCTTCAAGGGTATTTTTACCAATAATTTTTTTTTGCTTTTTTAATGAAAAAATTGGTATTTGATCAGCAGAATTTACCAAACTTCTTAAAGACAAACTTACGCCTGGCGCAATTATTCCACCATTATAAACACCATTTTTTGTAACTACATCAAATGTAGTTGCTGTTCCAAAATCTAAAACAATACAGTTAGTTTTATATTTTTTATACACTCCCACAGCATTAGCAATTCTATCTGAGCCAACTTGTTTTTTATTT
Source organism: uncultured Pelagibacteraceae bacterium (assembly GCA_902607525.1). GTDB lineage: Bacteria > Pseudomonadota > Alphaproteobacteria > Pelagibacterales > Pelagibacteraceae > AG-414-E02. The sequence continues at coordinate 3,548 of CACLKK010000017.1, forward strand.
TTAATATTTATTTTAACTATCTTATTAATAGATTTTTCCTTTATTTCTTTTAAAATAATTTTGTGATTTTTTTTTAGGTTTTTTTTAAGTAAAGATGTGTATTGAGGTACTACACTAGAAAATAAAGCATATTTATAAATATTTTTTTTTTTAAAAACTTTATTCATCATTTTATTTATAAAATTTTTAGAAATAATTCTGTTACTGTTGAAATAATTAATTTTTTTTACTTTTAATGTTTTAATTTCAATTAGACAAATTTTACTAGTAGTATTTCCTATATCACCAATTAATATATTCATTTTATTCTGCACCTAAAGCCATAGAGTCAGCTTTTTTCTTATAATTGTGGTAATTATATGAATCTAAATCAATAAAGAATTTTTCATATGAGGACAGCAACATATCTGCTACTTTATTGTCCTCAGTTTTTTTTTGAGTCTCATCTAAAATATTTGTTGCTTTATAATTATTATTTAAAATTGGGTTTGACACTAAATTAATTCCTACGCCTATTATTAAAAAATCAACATTATTAAAAGTTATTTTTTCTTGTAATATTCCACAAATTTTTTTCTTATTTACAAAAATGTCATTTGGATACTTTAAATTTATACTTTTAAATTCGCAAAAATTTTTAAGTACATTAGAAATTATTATAGGGTTAATAACAGAAAATTCATTAAATTTTGGATAATTTTTTTTTAACGGAAAAAATAATGATCCAAATAAATTTCCTCTTTCAGAAACCCACTCTCTTCCACGAGTGCCCCTGCCCTTTGTTTGAATTTTAGCAGAAACATATCCAAATGAAATTTCTTCTCCTTTAATCAAATTCATTGCTATATCATTTGTACTTGTTACTTCTTCGTACTTAAAAATTTTGAATTTCATCAATAAATAATTATAGCAGATATTGCATCTAGTAATGCTGAAGGATAAATAAAATAAATTAATATTAGTATACTCGATAAAATTAAGGAAATTTTTAGTCCCCAGTCATAATTTTTTTCAAATGGTTTTTTTGGTTTATCAAAGTAAATAATTTTTATAACTCTTAAGTAGTAAAAAGCTGAAACAACTGTTGTTAAAAGTCCTATAATTGCTAAGGCATACATTTTAGCTTCGATTACTGCCATAAAGACATAAAATTTAGCAAAAAAACCGGCGAGAGGTGGTATGCCGGCTAATGAAAAAAGTATTATTAAGAAACTTAAAGCTAACAAGGGTTGATTTTTTGATAGACCTGATAAATCATTTATGTTTTCATAAAATACGTTTTCTCTTTTCATCATAAAAATACATCCGAAAGCCCCAAGATTCATTACTAAATAGATAGTTAAATAAATTATTGTGCTTTGAATTCCGGCATTTGTTCCTGTAGCTAAACCCGCTAAAGCATAACCCATATGCCCAATTGAGCTGTAGGCCATTAATCTTTTAATATTATTTTGTCCTATTGCCGCAAACGCTCCTAAAATCATAGAAGCTACTGATAGAAAAACAATTATTATTTGCCAATGATCAATTACATTAATAAAGGGAACGTACATAAATCTTATAAAAACTGCTAAAGCAGCTACTTTAGGAACTAAAGCAAAAAAACTTGTTACAGAAGTCGGCGAACCTTCATAAACATCGGGAGTCCACATGTGAAAAGGAACAGCAGAAACTTTAAAAGCTAGCCCAACTATAATAAAAACAATTCCAAATATGGCTGCTGTATTAGATTCATCTAAATTTTCTGCAATAACTTCAAAATTAGTTGAACCAGTAAACCCGTAGATAAGAGAACTTCCATATAGCAGAAGTCCTGATGCTAATGCGCTCAAAACAAAGTATTTTAATCCAGATTCAGTTGAGCGTTCATCGTCCCTTTTAAAGGCCGCCAAAATATACAAACATAAAGATTGTAATTCCAATCCTAAATAAAAAACGATTAAATCATATGAACTTATCATTAATAACATTCCTAGAGTAGAGGCAAGAATAAGTATTGGGTATTCTATTTTATCAATATTGTTATTTTTTAAATAATCTTTAGATAAGATTAATACAAACGAACAAAATAAAAGAGTTAAAATTTTCATAAAAATTGAAAATTTATCGATAATATAACTATTATTAAAAATTTTTATTATTTCATCTGGCTGATTTATAACTAATGCAATTGTAAAAATTAAACTTAGGATTGTCAGCATATTTATCAGTTTAAAACTTTTCTTAACAAAAACTCCTAACATCAAAAGAGACATTATTGATAAAGACAAAAATAATTCTGGAAATATATAAATAATAGATTGCATTTAATTATTTGTTTGAGCTATATGAAAATTTATATTCGCATTATATTTATCAATTAAATTATCAATTGAAACATTAATAGTATTTAATAATGGTTCTGGATAAATTCCAAAAAAAAGTGTTAAAAAAACTATACTTGCAAAAATATATAATTCAGTTTTATTCAGATCTACCATTTTTTTTATTTCGGTATTGCCTATTTTTCCAAAAATAACTCTCCGGTAAAGCCAAAGCATATATGCAGCTGCTAATATAACTCCTAAACTTGCCAAAACCGCAGCTATAACACTTTTTTGAAAAACTCCAACTAGTACTAAAAATTCTCCAACAAAACCACTTGTGCCTGGCAAACCCAGAGCAGCAAGAGTAAAAATCATAAACACAAAAGCATATTTTGGCATTAAATTTACTAAACCTCCGTATGATGAAATCATACGTGAATGATACCTATCGTATACAACACCTACACATAAAAACAGTGCTGCTGATATAAGACCATGACTCAACATTTGAATTATACTTCCCTCTAGACCCTGTTTGGTAAGTGAAAAAATTCCTAGAGTAACAAAGCCCATATGAGCAACTGATGAATAAGCTATTAACTTTTTCATATCATCTTGCATCAAGGCTATTAATGATGTGTAAATTATTGCAATAATACTTAATATAAAAATCAGTGGTGTAAAATAATCTGAAGCTACAGGAAACAAACCTAAAGAAAAACGTATAAAGCCATAACCTGCCATTTTTAAAAGTATAGCAGCTAAAATAACTGAACCAGCTGTTGGTGCTTCAACATGAGCATCTGGCAACCATGTATGGACTGGCCACATAGGTAATTTAACTGCAAAAGAGCTAAAAAAAGCTAACCAAAGTAAATATTGATACTCTTGAGAAATTTTTATATCTAGCAGCTTAACAACGTCAGTAGTACCTGTAATCCAATAAATAGAGATAATAGCAACTAACATTAAAACAGAACCTAGTAATGTGAATAAGAAAAACTTAAACGCTGAATAAACTCTTTTTGGACCTCCCCAAATTCCAATAATTAAAAACATTGGTATAAGCCCACCTTCAAAAAATAAATAAAATATTACTAGATCAAGAGAGCAGAATACCCCTAACATTAAAGTTTCCATTACAAGGATAGCTATGAGAAATTCTTTAATTTTATATTTAATACTAAGAATTCCTGAAAAAATACATACAGGAGTTATAAATGTTGTTAATAATATAAATAAAATTGAAATTCCATCAATCCCTAATTGAAAATTAATAAATCCATCTATCCATTTTTTTTCTTCAACAAATTGAAAATCAGATACCGATGTATCAAAAGAAAACCATAGAAAAAGTGAAAGTAAAAAATTAGCTATGGATGAAAAAATAGCAACATATTTAGAGTTTTTTTCTACATTTTTTTGATTTCCTTTAGTAATTAAAATAAATAAAGCTCCTATAAGTGGAATAAATATAATCGCTGATAAAATTGGAAAATTCATTTAGTATAAAATTAAATAGGTTAATAATATTGAAAAACCAACTAACATTACAAAAGCATAATGATACAAATATCCACTTTGAAAGTTTACTGCTTTATCAGAAATGTTTTTAACCAATTTTGACAATCCATCAGGACCATATTTATCTATTGTATTTATGTCTCCTTTTCTCCAAAGGAACAATCCAATTTTTTTAATAGGTTCGACAAAAATTAAATTATACAATTCATCGAAATACCATTTTTTTAATAAAAAATTATATAATAATTGATTTTTTAATAAAAAATTTCTTAAAATTTTTTCATTTTGAATAAATAAATAATAGGAAACGGGAATTGCTAAAATAACTATTATAGGAGTCAACAAAAGTAACCAATTTGGTGGGTGAGCATGTTCGACTGTTTGTAAGAATAAAATAGAATCATTCCAAAAATTTAAATTATCTTGTCCTATAAAAATTTCTTTGAATAATACACCAGATAAAATAGCTCCTATTGCTAACAAGCAAGATGGTAACAACATTATTAATGATGATTCCTGTATAGAACTTAAATTGTTATCTTTATTATTAAATTTTCCATGAAAAGTTTTAAAAATCAATCTCCATGAATAAATTGCTGTTAAAAAAGCTGTTATTATTCCAATTGCAGCTGCATAGTATCCAATTGTATTACCTTTTAAATATGCAAATTCAATAATTGCGTCCTTTGAATAGTAACCAGATAGAAAAGGAAATCCTGTTAATGCCAATGTTCCTATTATCATCAAAGAATAGGTATATGGTATTTTTTTCCATACTCCTCCCATTAAAGTAATATCTTGTTCCTCTTTAAATGAATGTATAACACAGCCTGCACCTAGAAATAAAAGTGCTTTGAAAAAGGCATGTGTAAACAAATGAAAAATTGCTACATGGTATGCACCAACTCCAGCCGCGAAAAACATGTAACCCAATTGACTGCAGGTAGAATAAGCTACTATTTTTTTAATATCATTTTGTACCAAAGCAACAGTAGCAGCAAAAAAAGCTGTTATCATTCCCACTGCCGTAACTACATTTAAAGCAGTTTGTGAGTATTCAAATATTGGGGAACACTTTACTACTAAAAAAACCCCAGCAGTAACCATTGTTGCTGCATGGATTAAAGCAGATACTGGTGTTGGTCCCTCCATCGCATCAGGTAGCCAAGTGTGTAGTAAAATTTGCGCAGATTTTCCCATGGCTCCGATAAAGAGTAAAAGGCAAATTAAAGTGATTAAGTTAAATTCAATACCTAAAAAAATGATTTCATGATTTGATAATAAAGGTGTTTGTTCGAAAACTTCATTATAGTTAACAGTTCCATAAAAAAAGAAAATTAAAAAAATTCCAATTGCAAATCCAAAATCTCCTACTCTATTTACTATAAATGCTTTGATAGCAGCAGCATTGGCAGAAGGTTTTTTATACCAAAAACCAATTAATAAATATGAACATAAACCTACTCCTTCCCATCCAAAAAATAATTGTAAAAAATTATCAGCACTCACCAAAGTAAGCATAGAAAAAGTAAATAAAGATAAATATGCCATAAAACGAGATTTGTGAGGATCATGACTCATATAACCAATAGAATAAAAATGAATAATTGAGGAAATTAGACTAACAATCACCAGCATCACTGAAGTTAATGGATCAATATTTATCGACCAATTAACATTAAAATCACCAGAACTGATCCAGTTAAAAATTAATTTATTGCTAGAATAGTCTTCTACAACTACTTGATAAAAAATAAAAATGGATAGAATTGCAGAAATTGAAATGAATGAACTCGTTAAGATTTGACATATTTTTCCACCCAAATTTTTACCAAAAAAACCTGAGATAAATGAACCTAATAAAGGTAAAAATACAATTGCATACTCCATATTAACCTTTCAAAGAACTGATTTGTTCGACGTGAATTGATCCTTTGTTTTTATAATATATTACAATTATAGCTAAACCCACTGCAGCCTCAGCAGCAGCTACGGTAAGAACAAACATTGTAAATACTTGACCAACCAAATCCTGCAGATAAATAGAAAATGATACCAAATTGATATTTACTGCTAAAAGTATTAATTCTATAGACATTAAAATGATTATAATATTTTTTCTATTAAGAAAAATTCCAACAACTCCTATAGCAAAAATTATTGAAGCTAAAGTTAAATAATGTCCAAGACCTATTTCAGTCATCAAGCTTAACTCCTTTTCCTCTTTCAACATCAACTAATGATACTGCGCTTTGTTTTTCTCTGGTAATTTGCTTAAAATAACTTTGTCGTTTAACATTTTCTCTCTTTCTAAAAGTAAGAGTAATTGCTCCTATCATTGCAACTAAAAGGATCATGCCAGATATTTGGAAGAGATGAATATAATCTGTATATAATATATTTCCTAAAGCTCGAGTATTACTTATGTCAAAATTTGCAGAAGATAGTGGGGTAAAACTTTCTTTATATTTCCATCCTCCAATTACAACTAATAATTCTAAAAAAATTATCACTCCTACAATTGAACCAATTGAAATATTATTAATTAACCCTTTTCGAGACACGCGTTTTGTTATTTGTTCAGTGACATTTAACATCATTACAACAAAAAGAAATAAAACTGCTACTGCTCCGACATAAACTATAAGCATTATCATGCCTAAAAATTCTGCTCCTATCATGATAAATAAAATTGATACACTGACGAATACTAAAATTAAAAAAAATACAGAATTAACCGTATTTCTGGAAATGGTCACCATAATTGCTGAAAATACAGTTATAGCTGAGAAAAAATAAAAAAATAAAGAATGTGCTAACATTTATCTGAAAGGTGAATCTGCCTTGATATTTTCTGCAAGAGCAGTCTCCCATCTATCTCCATTTTCTAAAAGTTTTTGTTTGTTATAATAAAGTTCTTCTCTGGTTTCTGTAGCAAATTCGAAATTTGGTCCTTGAACTATTGCATCTACAGGACAAGATTCCTCACATAAACCACAATAAATGCATTTGAGCATATCTATGTCATACCTTGTCGTTTTTCTACTACCATCGTCTCTAATTTCTGATTCTATTGTTATGGCCTGAGCCGGGCATACTGCTTCACAAAGTTTGCATGCTATACATCTCTCTTCCCCATTAGGATATCTTCTTAGAGCGTGCTCTCCTCTAAAGCGTGAACTTATTTTTCCTTTTTCAAAGGGATAATTTATAGTTTTCTTTGTTTTGAAAATTTTTTTTATGGCAATTAATAATCCTGTTACAAAATCCATCATAAATATTGTTTTAATCATCCTGCTAAACTTCATCGGTCAATTATCCTTTGATTGGCAACATATCTAAAAAAAATAAAAAGCTCGCTGTTAACACAAGCCAAATTAGTGAAAGTGGTAGAAAAATTTTCCAGCCAAGTCTCATTAATTGATCAAAACGGTATCTTGGTACTATTGCTTTAACTAAAGAAAATAAAATAAAAAGCCCTAATATTTTAAATATCATCCAAAAAACACCGGGTATTATTGTAAATGGATAAATATCTATTGGACTTAACCACCCTCCTAAAAATAGAATGGAGCCTAAAGCACATAAAAGTAATATATTCGCATATTCCCCTAGCCAAAACATTGCATACATCATTCCAGAATATTCAGTTTGATAGCCAGCTACTAGTTCTGATTCTGCTTCGGGTAAATCAAATGGTGGTCTATTTGTTTCCGCAAGTGCAGATATGAAAAAAATAATAAACATCGGAAAAAGTGGAAAAATAAACCATACGTTTTTTTGAGCTAATACAATTTCATTTAAATTAAGTGATCCAGCACAAAGCAATACATTAATAATGATAATTCCAATAGAAACTTCATATGATACCATTTGTGCTGCTGATCTAATTGCACCTAGAAAAGGATACTTTGAATTAGATGCCCACCCACCCATTATAATTCCGTAAACACTTAGAGAGGAAATAGCGAATATATATAGAATTCCTACATTTATATCAGCTAAAACCATATCATTGCTGAAAGGTATTACTGCCCATGCTATTAATGCCAAGGTGAGCGTAATAACTGGAGCTAAAATAAATATTACTTTATTGGCGCTCGCTGGAATAATTATTTCCTTAAATAAATATTTTAAAGCGTCAGCTAAAGTTTGTAAAATTCCAAACGGACCAACAACATTAGGTCCTCTTCTTTTTTGAACAAAAGCCCAAACTCTCCTATCTAACCAAACTATTAAAGCAACGGATACAAGAATAGGTAGTAATAAAAAAATTATTTTATAAATCTCGTTTATGAAAGAATAAAAATAGATCATTAGACAGCCTTTTCAATGCCAGTAAATAATAATTTTTTGGATAACTGCTTACATTCGTTCATTACTTTGGACGATCTAGCAATCACATTAGTATAATAATAATCAACGGGATTAATTGAAATATTTTTTTCCACAAAATTCATCTGGGACGTATGATCAAAATCTACATTTTTTTCTAATTCAATTTCTTTTTTAATAAGTTCTCTTAATTTATTTACATTATTATACCCCAAAGGTTTTTTAATCATGTTCGCAATATCTTTTAGAATAATCCAATCCTCACGAGCATCTCCAGGTGGATATGAGGCCTTGTAGGCATTTTGTAATTTACCTTCTAAATTAATAAATAGACCATTTTTTTCTGTATAAGCTGCTCCAGGTAAAATAATGTCAGCAATTTCAGCGCCTTTGTCTCCATGGCTGCCTTGATAAACAATAAATTTATCTTTTTTTTCAAAATTAATATTATCAGCGCCTAATAAATATATAAATTTGAAATCATCGTTAGCCAACTTATCAAAAAAAATAAAATTATTTTTATTTGATATTGAATAAAAACCAAGGTCAATAGCTCCAACTTTTGATGCATTTTGAGATAGTATATTTAATGCTTTCCAATCTTTTCTTATAAAATTATTATTAAGTAAAAAACTTTTTAATGTTTCAAAAACATATGCTCCAGAATTACCTTGTAAAGCAGACTCGCCAATAATGACTATAGGCTTTTTTGATTTTTTTATCTTTTTAAAAATTTCATGCTGACCTGATTCTATTTCTTTAATAACATGTGTGCTTGAACCAAGACTTTCATAAGGATAAGTTAAATCTCCAGGATTGCATATTGAATAAATCTTTGTTTTATTTTTTAAATATGCTTTTCTAATTCTTGCATTAAGTATGGTAGCTTCTAGTCTAGGATTTGTACCTACTAAAAGTATAAAATCGCTTTCTTCAATGCCCTTGATTGATGAATTGAAAATATAATTCATTCTCTCTTTAGGATTAATATATATTTTATCTTCTCTACATTCTAAATTTGTTGAACCTAAGCTTTTGTTAAAAAATGATTTGAAACTATAAATCATTTCAAGATCTGCTAGATCTCCCACTATTCCAGCTATTTCTTCAGGTTTGTAAATTTTTAATTTACTAATTAAAAGTTTTAAGGCTTCGTCCCATGATGCTTTTTGTAATCTTCCTTGCTCTCTTATATACGGACTATCTATTCTTTGTTTTAAAAGTCCATCACATGCATATCTTGTTTTATCTGATATCCACTCCTCATTAATATCCTCATTTACTCTAGGTAAGACTCTTTTGACTTCCCATCCATAGGTATCAACTCTAATATTTGATCCGATAGCGTCCATAACATCAATTGTTTCAGTTTTTTTTAAATCCCAGGGCCTTGCTTCAAAAGCATAAGGTTTTGATGTAAGCGCACCTACTGGGCATAAATCTATTACATTTGCTGACAATTCTGACTCCATTGATTTTTCCAGGTAGGTAGTGATTTCAGTATCTTCTCCTCTGCCTATAGCACCTAGTTCAGGTATACCAGCAACTTCAGTTGCAAATCTTATGCATCTCGTACAATGAATACATCTAGTCATTTGTGTTTTAATTAAAGGACCCATATATTTTTCTTTAACCTGTCTTTTATTTTCCTTATATCTAGAATTATCAAAACCATAAAAAAGTGATTGATCTTGCAAATCACATTCTCCTCCCTGATCACATACTGGACAATCTAAAGGATGATTTGCTAATAAAAATTCCATTACACCTTTTCTTGCTTTGTCTACAAAGGGTGTATTTGTTTTAATTTTCATTCCATCGGCCGCAGGCATTGCACAAGAGGCTATTGGCTTAGCTGATTTTTCCATTTCAACCAGACACATTCTGCAATTACCAGCTATAGAAAGTCTTTCGTGATAACAAAATCTTGGTATTTCGGCACCAGCTAATTCACAGGCTTGAAGTACTGTCATACCTTCTTCAAATTCAACTTCTTTATTATTTACTGTAATTTTAGGCACTGTCTTTCTCCAAAAGATGTTGATCAATAAGATAAGGAATGTTGGCCTTTTTCTTAACTAAAGGTTCCTCATGACATCTTTTTTCAATTTCTTTTCTAAAATGACGAATCAATCCCTGAACTGGCCAGGCTGATCCTTCGCCAAATGCGCAAATTGTGTGGCCTTCTATTTGTTTGGTAACGTCCTGCAAAAGATCTATTTCTTTATAGGTAGCATCACCATTAGCCATTCTTTCTAATATTCTCCACATCCAACCACAACCTTCTCTACAAGGAGTGCATTGACCACAACTTTCATGTTTGTAAAATCTGGCAATTCTTGCCATACACTTAATAATGTCTTGATCTTTATTAATAACAATAACTCCTGCGGTTCCCAAACCGCTTTTTGCTTTTACGAGAGAATCAAAATCCATAGTAATTGTATCGCATAATTTTTTAGGCAATAATGGCATAGAAGAGCCTCCTGGTATGACGGCTTGAAGATTGTTCCATCCGCCTACAACTCCTCCAGCATGTTTTTCTATTAAATCTTTCAGAGGTATTCCCATTTCTTCCTCAACATTGCATGGATTGTTTACATTGCCTGAAATACAAAAAATTTTAGTTCCTGTGTTTTTTGGTTTTCCTAATGAGGAAAACCACTTAGCTCCTTTTTTTAAAATAGTTGGAATGACAGCTACTGTCTCAACATTATTAACAATTGTGGGACATCCATAAAGACCTACTAAAGCAGGAAATGGAGGTTTAAGTCTAGGCAAGCCTTTATTTCCTTCTAAACTTTCCAATAATGCTGTTTCTTCACCACATATATAAGCTCCAGCTCCATAGTGAAGATAAATATCTAAATCCCATCCTGATCCACAGGCATTTTTTCCTAAAAAATTTTTTTCATAAGCTTCATCTATCGCTTTCTGTAATCTTTGACCTTCTCTAAAATACTCACCTCGAATATAAATATAACAAGTATGAGCGCTAATCGCATAACTTGTTATTAGACAGCCCTCTATAAGCTTTTGAGGTTCAAATCTTAGTATGTCTCTATCTTTACAAGTTCCAGGTTCTGATTCATCTGCATTAATGACTAAGTAATGAGGTCTGGATCCAACTTCTTTTGGTGCAAAAGATAGTTTAAGACCGGTTGGAAATCCAGCACCACCTCTGCCACGTAACTCAGAATTTTTAATTTCTTTTATAATGAAATCTTTTCCTTTGGAAATAATATCTTTTGTTTGAAACCAATCTCCTCTTTTAATTGCTGAATCTATTTCCCAACCAAGATCATTATATAAGTTTTTAAATATTCTATCTTCGTCCTTAAGCATTTTTTACCTCTATTAAAGTGGTCTTTCCTTTTTCTGGAGAATTATTTTTTCTACCTGTTGCTGAACCGGGTGTTGGAAATTCATCTTTTAGTAATTTTTCAATTATTTCAGTTGTTTTACTTTCATCTAAATCTTCAAAATAATCTTGATTTATCTGCATCATAGGTGCATTTACACAAGCTCCTAAACACTCTACTTCAATCCAAGAACAAATCTTATTTTCTGATAGCTCATTTTGATTTTTTGAAATATATTTTTTACAAACATCTGTCAGTTTTTTTGCTCCTCTAATCATGCATGGAGTAGTTGTACAAACTTGGACAAAATATTTTCCAACTGGTGATAAATTAAACATTGAATAAAAAGTAACAACCTCATAAACTTTTATGTAAGGAACATTTAACAGCTTTGCTACATACTTTATCCCCGCTAGTGGTATCCAATTATTATTTTGCTCTTGAACCAAATATAATAAAGCCAAAACTGCACTGGCTTTTTTTTCTTTAGGATATTTATTTATTTCAATTTCAGCTTTTTTTAAATTTTCAGGGCTGAATTCAAATAATTCTGGTTGAGTTTTAGATATTTTCTTCATAGTCACCTATCGACCTCTCCAAAAACAATATCTAATGATCCAAGTACAGCTGGTACATCGGCTAACATATGACCCTTCAATAAATAATCCATTGATTGTAAATGGGAAAATCCTGGTGCTCTTATTTTGCACTTATATGGTTTATTGCTACCGTCTGATATAAGGTAAACTCCAAATTCTCCTTTTGGTGCTTCAACAGCAGTATATATTTCGCCCTCAGGAACTCTAAAACCTTCTGAAAATAATTTAAAGTGATGAATTAAAGCTTCCATAGAATTTTTTATATCTTCCCTTTTGGGGGGAGTTATTTTTCCATCTATAGACTTAACTGGTCCAGACGGCATTTTTTTAATACATTCTTTAATTATTTTAATGCTTTCTCTCATTTCTTCCATTCTACAAATATAGCGGTCGTAACAATCACCATTCTTTCCAATTGGAATTTTAAATTCAAATTCGTTATAACATTCATAAGGTTGAGATTTTCTTAAATCCCAAGGAACTCCAGAACCTCTTAACATAACTCCAGAAAAACTGTGATCTAGAGCTTCTTGTTTGGTAACTACACCAATATCGACATTTCTTTGCTTAAAAATTCTATTGTCTGTAAGTAAAGTTTCAAGATCATCTATAATTTTTGGAAAAGTCTCACAAAATAAAAAAATATCTTCGCTTAAACCTCTTGGTAAATCTTTATGAACTCCGCCTGGTCTAAAATAATTAGCATGTAATCTAGAGCCAGAAACTCTCTCATAAAACGTCATTAATGTTTCTCTCTCTTCAAAACCCCAAAGTGATGGTGTGAGCGCCCCAACGTCTAGTGCTTGAGTAGTAATATTTAATAGGTGACTTAAAATTCTACCAATTTCA
>CACLKK010000018.1 GCA_902607525.1 uncultured Pelagibacteraceae bacterium
AGAATAATTGCAAAAACCAGGACAAAAGAATTTGGTAGATTGTCTGTTTTATCAAATTGGAGATTGGAAATACAAAAACATTTCGATATTTCGAAAAACTGTTTTTATCCTAAACCTAAAGTAAATTCTACTTTACTTTCTTTTAAACCTAAAAAAATTAATTTGTTAAATCTAAAAAATCCTCACAATCTTGAAGAAGTAACTAGAATTCTATTTTCAAATAGAAGAAAAATGATAAATAAGAACTTAAACAAATTATTTAATAAAAATAAAACCTTAATAAAAAATCTAAATGTGGATCTTAGCAGACGTCCTGAGGAGTTAAGCAATGAAACGTTTTATAAAATAGCAAAGGAATATGAAAAATTATTTGGTTAATTCTACTATCTTCTTTTTAATTTCTTCGAAGTCTTGTTTTTTTTTTATTCCTTTTTTCTCAGCTGATACAATTTTCATTATTTTATTATAACATATATCAAGATCATCATTAACGACTACATAGTTGTACTCATTCCAGTGTGATACTTCTTGATTAAACTTATTCATTCTATTTTCAATCAACTTTTCTTGTCCTTGATGTCGATTCAATAGTCTATCTTTTAATACTTTAATATTTGGAGGAAGAATGAAAATTGTAACTATAAAAAGATTTTTAATTTTTTTGAGTTGTTGGGTACCTTGCCAATCAATATCGAATAAAACGTCTTTTCCTTGATCTAATAATTCAATAACTGTTTTTTTAAGAGTTCCATAATAGTTATCAAAAATATTTGCATGTTCGAAAAAACTATTTTCCTTAACCAAGATACTAAATTTTTCTTTACTGACAAAATGATAATCTTTTCCGTCTATTTCGTTTGGTCTTGGTTTTCTTGTAGTGTGTGAAATTGAAATTTCAAATCCTGAATTATTCTCGGCAATCTTTTTTGTTAATGTAGTTTTTCCTGCTCCGGAGGGCGATGATAAGACAAACATCATGCCCTTTTTTTTTATTACCATAATATTGATAGGACTAATACCTTACTAAAATTTATTACGCTGCTTTACTTTCAATAAATTTTATAGCATCGCCAACTGTAAGGATTTTTTCTGCTTCACTATCAGAAATTTCTGAACCAAATTCCTCTTCGAAAGCCATAACAAGTTCTACTGTATCCAAACTGTCCGCTCCTAAATCATCAATAAAATTTGCTTCATCTGTGATCTTTGATTCCTCAACTCCCAGATGATCAGCAACCATCTTTTTTACTTTATCCGCAACATCTTTTGCCATTTGTAAATTCCTTAATTTGATTTATTGTTTCCTAATAAAATTATTAACTAATTTTGTCAAGACATATACATCCCGCCATTCACATGAATAGTCTCGCCAGTTATGTATGATGCCTCCTCTGAAGATAGAAAAGCTACACAATTTGATACATCTTCGCCAGTTCCAAGTTTTCCCATAGGAATTCTTGAGGTTAAATATAATTTGACCTTTTCAGCTATATTCATTGTCATATCAGAAACAATAAACCCGGGTGAGACACAATTGACAGTTATATTTTTTTTAGCATATTCAATAGCTAGGCTTTTTGACATTCCAATAATACCAGCTTTAGATGCTGAATAGTTTGACTGACCTAAATTACCAGTATGACCTACAACTGAGGTAATATTAACAACTCTACCATACTTATTTTTTAACATTTTTTTTATTGCATATTTAGATAATAAAAAAGTAGATGTTAAATTTATATTTATTACTTTTTTCCACTCATCATCTTTCATTCTTAAAGAAAGATTGTCTAAATTTATTCCAGCATTATTAATTAAGATATCCAATCCACCTAATTCTAAAGTTACATTATCTATAAATTCTTCTATTCTTGAATCTTCTGATATATCAAACTTTTTAACTTTTATATTAGAGTGTTCTTTTTTTAGTAGGTCTAATTTCTCTGCTTTAGTTCCACTACCAAGAACGTTTCCACCTAGTGAGACAAATTTTTTGACTAGATGTTTTCCTATGCCACCGCTAGCACCTGTTATTAAAATTTTCTTATTGTTAAAATTAATCATTTTATATCTTCTATAGTGTTAATATTTGAAATTTCAACATTTCTATTTATTTTTTTTACTAATCCAGAAAGTACTTTGCCAGGTCCTATTTCTATAAAATTTTTTACTCCTTTTTCTACCATATAATTCACACTTTCTCTCCATCGAACTCTCGAAGTAATTTGATCAACTAATAGTGGCTTAATTTTGTTTACATCACTTTCTTCTTTCGCTGTTACATTGCTTATAATTAAAGGTTTCGGTATTTCAAAGTTTATATTATCTATTGTATCTCTCATTTTCTCCGCTGCTTTTTTCATCAATGAGCAATGAAAAGGTGCACTTACAGGCAAAAGTATACCTTTCTTCTTTTTTTTTTTTAAATTTTCATTAAGATTTTCAATAATTTTTTTTTCACCGCTAACCACTATTTGTAAATCACTATTATCATTTGAAATTTCACAAACACCTTCTTTTTGAAAAAAACTAACCTCCTGTTCAACGTCATCTATTTTCATTCCAAGTATAGCTAACATGGCACCATGATCCTTGGGAACAGCTTCTTGCATATATTTTCCTCTTTCATTTAATAAATAAGCAGCATTTTCTAAAGTCAGTGATCCGCTGCAGACAAGAGCTGTATATTCCCCTAATGAATGTCCAGCAAAAAAATTTGATTTATTTAAATTTAATCCATATTCCTTATTTAAAACATTAAATATACTTACCCCAACAGCCATAATGGCAGGTTGCGTATTTTGAGTAAGTTGTAATTTTTCCAAAGGTCCTTCTAATATAATTTTTGAAAGTGAAAATCCTAAAGTTTCGTCTACAGAAGAAAAGATTTTTTTTACTATATCAAATTTTTTGTAGAAATCTGATCCCATGCCCACATACTGTGAGCCTTGACCTGGAAATAAAATTGCACGCATAAGATAATAAAATATATTATAATATAATTGAATTTTAGTAGTTGTATATTGAAAATTTTAATAGTATAAAACCTCAGCCTTTATCAATAATAAAGGCGGATTGTTCGAGGATTGTTTCGAATTAAATGAGGAAAAAATAAATGAATAGATACGAACATACTTTAATAGCAAAGCAAGACTTGCAGGAAAGTCAAATAAAAAGCTTGATTAGTAAATACGAAGAAATAATTAACAATAACTCAGGTAAAGTTTTAAAAACTGAAAACTGGGGATTAAAAAACTTTTCTCATAAAATAAATAATAACAAAAAAGGTTTTTATTTTCATATAAAATTAGAAGGCACTGGCAAAACGATTGGTGAATTAGAAAAAGCAGAAAATATAGATCAAATGCTGATAAGATTTTTAACAGTTAAAGTAAAAAAACACGATCTTAAAAAAGAATATTTTGAAAAAAAGGATACTTAAAGAAGTTATCAACCATATATGAAAAGAAGAAAAAATTCTAAAAAAGGAAAAAAAAATTTTAAACATTCAAAATTAAGCTTGTTTCAAAAAGCTGATGTAAAATTTTCAAGAGCCTGCCCTTTATCTGGTAAAGATGCTCCAGATATAAACTACAAAAACATTAAGTTGCTAAAAAAATATATTTCTGAAAGTGGAAGGATTCTTCCTTCTCGAGTAACATCAGTTTCTTTTAAAAAACAAAGAGAGCTTGCGAGATCTATAAAAAGAGCTAGATTACTTGCATTAATATAAGGTAACCATGGAAGTTGTTTTACTTGAAAATATAAAAAATCTTGGCGTCATAGGTGATGTTGTAAATGTAAAAAGAGGTCATGGAAGAAATTTTCTCATTAAATACGGCAAAGCCCTTAAAGCCTCTAAGATAAATATAGATTTTGTTAACAAAAAAAAAGCTGAGCTCAATGAAAAAAATGTTACTTTGAAAAAAAATGCAAAGAAAATCTATGATCTTATCAACAAAAAAACATACAAATTTGCCAAAAGAACCAAGGATAATGATGAATTGTATGGATCAATTAAACCTAAAGAAATTTCTAAATCTATAGAAAATAGTGATAAAGTTGAAATAAAACCTTCCCAAATTGATCTGAGTAAAGAAATAAATAAAATCGGATTTTACGATGTAAAGATAAATTTGCACGCAGAAATTTTAGCAACAATTCATATTGAAGTTGTAAAAGAAGAAGAAAAAAAATAATTTTATCTTTTTTTCCACAGAAAATAAATTCAGTGTATAACTTTCGAGTTTTTTTTATTATTTATTTAGTATTTAATGTCTAAATAAATAGCATGGCTCAAAAACCTTTTAAAATAGTTGAAAACACCGAAAACCAATTGCCATGCAATATTGAAGCTGAACAAGCGGTTATTGCATCTATATTGGTTTCTAATGATATTTATGATGAAATATCACCTATACTCGATTCTCAAAAATTCTTTGACCCTATACATGCAAAACTTTATGAAACAATTGAAAAGCTAATATCTAAAGGTCTTTTAGCAAACCCAATTACTCTTAAAAACTCTTTTGAAAACAATGAAGGCTTAAAAGAACTTGGCGGACAAGAATACTTAATTAAAATTACTAAATTCTCAACTTCGGCTAAACAAGCGATTGACTATGCTAACATTGTTCAAGAAATGCATGTTCGAAGAGAGTTGATTAAAATTTCACAAACAGTTTTGGACGAAGCTTCTGCAAACATAGATACTAATACTACTGGTGAAGAAATTATTCAAAATACTGAAAAATCTTTATTCGATTTAGCAGAAAGGGGACATTTCAATCAATCTTTCATGAAATTTGAAAATGCTCTTAAACAAACTATCGAGATGGCCAAAAGTGCATATCAAAATGAAGAAGGTTTAGTTGGAGTTCCTACCGGATTAACAGACCTAGATTCCAGATTAGGAGGTTTACACAAACAAGATTTAGTTATTATTGCCGGAAGACCATCTATGGGTAAAACAGCTTTAGCGACAAATATTGCATTTTACGCCGCAAAAAATATTGAAAAAAAAGGAACAAAATCTACCGTGGCATTTTTTTCTTTAGAAATGTCATCAGAACAACTTTCAACAAGGATACTTTCTGAACAGTCGAGAATAAGGTCTAATGATATCAGAAGAGGAAAGGTATCAGAAAAAGAATTTGAACAATTTATCGAAACTTCAAAAAATATATATGAACTACCATTGTATATAGATGAAACTCCAGCAATTACTATTGCAGCAATAAGTAATAGATCAAGAAGAATTAAAAGATTGTTTGGTCTTGAATTAATAGTAGTAGACTATATACAATTAATGAGATCCAGTGGGAGAAAAGAGTATAATAGAGTGCAGGAAATTTCAGAAATTACACAGGGACTAAAAGCTTTAGCTAAAGAACTTGACGTTCCGGTTCTTGCTTTATCTCAACTTTCTCGTGCCGTTGAACAAAGAGACGATAAAAAACCACAATTAGCTGATTTAAGAGAATCTGGGTCGATTGAGCAGGATGCAGATGTAGTAATGTTTGTTTATAGAGAAGCTTATTATCTAGAAAGAAAAGAACCAACATTAGGATCAATTGAACATGCTGAATGGCAACAAAAAATGAATGAAATATCTAGTTTAGCGGAAATAATGATTGGTAAACAAAGACACGGACCAACAGGAAATGTTAAAGTTGAATTTGAGGCAATGTATACTAAGTTCAAAGACTTAGAAAACAAATAACTTTGACACTTCAATGTTTGAAAAAATATATAAAAGTTCAATAATTGAAAAACCTAAATTTACTTTATTAATTCTTATAGCTTTATTATTAAGTTTTGGATACTTTTCCAAAAACTTTCAGCTTGACGCTTCTTCAGATACTTTACTTTTAGAAAATGACCCTGATTTAAAATATTTGCGAGAAGTAAATTCTAAATATGGTTCAAAAGATTTTCTTGTTCTGACTTATACACCAATTTATGATTTACTAGATCCTAATACGATTAAAAATCTTACCAATCTTAAAAATGACCTAATAAATTTAAAATGGGCAGATAACGTAATAACAATTTTGGATGTTCCTTTGCTAAAAAATAATGACGATCCTTTAGCAGAAAGAATTAAAAATTTTAAAACTTTATCTAGTGAAGATGCTGATAAAGAAAGAGGATTCGATGAAATTATTAATAGCCCAATATATAAAGAATTTGTAATTAGTAATGATGGCAAAACAAGTGGAATATTAGTTTACATAAAATCTGATAAACAGTTATCTCAATTTATAAAAACTAAAAACAATTTTTTAAATAAAAAGGAAATCGGAGAATTAACTTCAGAAGATAAAAAAGAATATAAAAAATTTCTTAAGGAGTATGACCAATACAAAAAATTATATAATGAAAAAAATCACGAAAATATAAATGAAATTAGAGCAGTTATAAAAAAGTATAAAGATACAGCCAAGATTCATTTGGGAGGAATTCCAATGATAGCGGATGACATGATGACGTATATAAAAAGTGATATAATAGTATTTGGTGCTGGCGTATTTATTTTTATAGTTTGTACACTTTGGTTTGTTTTTAGAAGCTTGTTATGGGTTTTTATTCCACTTCTAAGTTGTTTTTTTTCAGTTTTAATTATGGTTGGTCTTTTAGGATTGGTTGGCTGGAAAGTTACCGTTATATCTTCAAATTTTATTGCCTTAATGCTTATTCTAACAATGGCTATGAACATACATATGAGTGTTCGTTATTTACAATTTAAAAAAGAAAATCCAAATACTTCAAACAGTGAAGCTATTCTATGGACTTCAAGTAAAATGTTCTGGCCAATACTTTATACTGTGCTTACGACGATATGCGCTTTTCTTTCACTTATATTTAGTGAAATCAAACCCATAATAGATTTTGGATGGATGATGACAGTAGGTTTAATAGTGTCTTTGTCTGTTACTTTTACTTTACTGCCCGCAATTTTAAATATTTTGAGTAAGGAAAATACAAAATATCGAGAAGAGAAAAAATCAATAATAACTTCATTCCTAAGTAATGTTGCTCAAAAAAATACCAAGACTATTTTTTTATCAGCTGCTGCTGTTATTGTTATTAGTGTTTTTGGTATTACAAAGCTAGAAGTAGAAAATAGTTTTATTAATTATTTTGATAAAAAAACAGAAATTTATAAAGGAATGAAATTAATTGATGATGAGCTTGGAGGAACAACACCACTTGATGTAATAGTAAAATTTCCAAGCAAAGAAAATGTAGAAGAAACTGATGACGATTTTGACAGCTGGGATGATGAAGAAAAAGATGATGCCAAATATTGGTTCACAAGAAATAAAATAGATAGAATTACTCAAGTTCATGATTATTTAGATGGCTTAGAATCGGTAGGTAAAGTTATATCCTTTGCTTCTATGGTTAGAGTTGCGGAAGATCTAAATGATGGTAAAGAATTGCAAGGTTTAGAAATGGGTGTTTTGTATACAAAAATACCAGACTCAATTAAAAAAGAGATAATAGACCCTTATATCTCCATAAAAAATGATGAAGCAAGAATTAGTTTAAGAGTCTTAGACTCAAAAGAAGACCTCAGAAGAAATGAATTAATTAAAAAAATTAATTTTGATTTAGAAAATAAGCTAGGATTAAAAAAAAATGAGTTTAAATTGGCTGGCGTTCTTATTCTTTTTAATAATCTTTTACAAAGTCTTTTTAAATCACAAATATTAACCTTGGGAATTGTAATGGCAGGTATTACATTAATGTTTTTGATTTTGTTCAGAAATGTCACCTTGTCTTTAATAGGTGTTGTTCCAAATTTCATGGCTGCTTTTTTAATTTTAGGAATTATTGGCTTGCTAGGAATACCACTAGACATGATGACAATAACAATAGCAGCTATTACTATAGGTATAGCGGTAGACAACAGTATTCACTACATTTATAGATTTAAAGAAGAGTTTAAAAAAATTAAAGATTACAACAAAACTCTAGAAAAATGTCATAACACAGTTGGAGTAGCAATTTTAAATACTTCTATAACAATAGTTTTTGGCTTTTCAATATTAGTATTATCTAATTTTATACCTACAATTTATTTTGGAGTATTCACAGGTATAGCAATGCTTTTGGCCATGATCTCAGTTTTAACCCTCTTGCCAAAACTAATTTTAGTAGTAAAACCTTTTGGTAATGTCTGACATAATTGATTTTATACAAAACAGTATTTCTGCATTCGATCTTATTGTTTTTCTAATTGTTATTTATTCAATGGCAACATGTGCCGCAAAAGGATTTATGATGAGTCTGTTATCTTTTTCAAAATGGCTACTAGCATTAGTAATAACAATAATTCTGGTTCCAAAATTAAATCCTTGGATACAAGATTATATAGAATCAAAGTTTGTTACTGACATAGGTCTTGGTATCTTCGTATATATAGTTTCTCTTTTTGTTATAATTAATATAGGTAAGGCAATTAGTAGTGCTGTTACATACTCAGGGTTAGGTTCAGCTGATAAAAGTTTTGGTTTAATCTTTGGAATTTTTAAAGGCTATGTAATTTGTGTATGCATATTTTCATTATTCAATTGGTTTTATCCACACACAAATTGGCCTATTGAAACCGATGATACTTATTCTTTCCAAATAATATATAAAGGTAGTGAGTTTTTGGTTGATGAGTTTCCAAATAGCAAAGATTACTACGACCAAACTGAGGAAAAGTTAGAAAAAATTTAGATGGATCGATTAAAAGAAGAGTGTGGTGTTTTTGGAATTTTTAATAACAAAGATGCTGCTGCTCTTACAGCTTTAGGTTTACATGCGTTACAACACAGAGGGCAAGAAGCTTGTGGCATAGTAACTTTTGATGAAAAAAAATTTCATGCTGAAAGAAGACTTGGCCTTGTTGGAGATAATTTTACCAAAGGAAAAATTTTGGATAAATTGCCTGGCAGTTCTGCAATTGGTCATAATCGATATTCAACGGCTGGAAATAATTTAATTAGAAATGTTCAACCTTTCTACGCCGATTTACATTTTGGTGGTATTGGTATTGCGCATAATGGAAATCTAAGTAATGCTCTATATTTAAGAAAGGAATTAGTTAAAAATGGTTCTATTTTTCAAACAACATCCGATACGGAAACCATAGTTCAATTAATAGCTAAATCGAAGAGATCAAAAATAATTGACAGAATAATCGATGCACTTTTTAAAATTCAAGGAGGTTATGCTTTAACACTTCTTTTAAATAATAAATTAATAGGTATTAGAGATCCCTTTGGAATACGTCCTCTTATAATTGGTAAGATTAATAAATCTTATGTTTTGGCTTCAGAGTCTTGTGCTCTTGATATAATTGGGGCTAAATTTATTCGTGAAATTGAAAATGGCGAAATAGTAATTATTACTGAAAAAGGAATAGAAAGTATAAAGCCTTTTCCAAAAATAAAAGAACGTCCATGTATATTTGAATATATTTATTTTTCGAGACCTGACAGTATTATTAAAAATACTAGTTTTTATGAATACCGAAAAAAATTAGGAGTAGAGCTTGCTAAAGAGAGTCATATAGAATCTGATTTAATTATTCCAGTACCGGATTCTGGCGTTCCTGCTGCTATCGGATATTCTGAGCAAGTTAAAAAAAATGTACAATTAGGTATTATCAGAAATCATTATGTGGGAAGGACTTTTATCGAACCAACACAACAAATAAGAAGCTTGGGTGTCAAGCTGAAACACAATGTTAATAAAACTTTAATAAAAAATAAATCAATAATTTTAATAGATGATTCTTTAGTTAGAGGAACCACATCAGTAAAAATTATCAAAATGCTTCATGAGGCTGGGGCAAAAGAAGTTCATTTAAGAATTGCTTCACCACCTATAAAATTTCCTGACTATTATGGAGTTGATACTCCAAATAAAAATGAGCTGCTAGCTTCAAAAAATAATCTTGATCAAATGAAAAAAATTGTTAATGCCAAAAGTTTAAAATTTTTATCCATCCAAGGATTATATAAAGCTATGGGGTATGAAAGTAGAAATACATCTTTTCCGCAATTTACAGATCATTGCTTTACCGGGGACTATCCAATTAAACCTTTGGATGCAAACGAAAAAAATTTTGTAGATAATCAAATATCTTTTATTACATCTAAATCTTAAAATTATGAAAAAACAAAATAACGTTGAAAGTAAAAATTTTATAAAAAAGATTTTTATAAAAGTTTGTAGAATTTTTGGTTATGAGATTATTGATCAAAGTAACTTTTATGTACCTACTCAAGAAAAAGATTTAAGTCAAAATTTAAATATTCCAGGTAAAAAATCAATTACACTTCCTCTAGGTGAAGTTCAAATTACAAGAAAAGTTAATGAATTAACAATAATTTTTAGATCATGTACTGCCATTAATATGCTTACTCAAAGTAAAAAAAGACTATTTGAACAAAATAAGTCTGAATATACTTTTCGATCTTTGAATTCGATAATTTTGTCATTAAATTATGCTAAAAAAAATTTTCCAAATATTAATTTTAATATAGTAGTAATTGACCATAATTCTGAAAAAAAAGATTTAGACCAAATAGAAAGTCAACTTAAAAAATCAAGTTTTAAATATTCTTTAATTAAATTAAATATTCAAGATTTTGAAAATAATATTAAAAAAATTAATGAAAAAAATGAAAGTGTAAGTAAAAATCAAATTTCTAATATGTCTAATATAAATAAATCTCTATTGATTGCTAAAGAACAGTGTAGTGATTTAATATATTTTGTTGAAGATGATTATCTTCATGTGCATGATTCAATTAGCGAAATGATTTCTACTTATGAACGAATATCTTCTATCACGCAAAAAGAACTAATCTTGTGTCCTGCCGACTATCCTTACTTGTATACAAAAATTGAAGCTACAAATATTTTTTTAGGTACTAATAGACATTGGAGAAAAATTGATGAAACTTTATGTACTTTTTTAACTAGTAAAAAAATTATAGATAAATATTGGAATAAATTTTTATCAATGTGTCAATTCGAACATTACCCTTTTGAAAAACCTCTTCATGATATATATAAATCTGAATATTGTTTATCGCCAATACCTTCGCTGGCTGTGCACTTCACTAACATCAACTCCATTTTTGGTTTATCGCCTAATGTTGATTGGAAAAAAATTTGGGAAGAAAATAAGGATTATTGAGGAAAACAGCCTTTATTTTTAAATTAAAATAAAGGCTGTATTCATACCTATTTATTAAACATTTCTTTAAGTGCTTTTGCTGGTAAAAACTTAACTTTTTGAGAAGCAGCAATTTGTATTTGCTCCCCAGTTCTTGGATTTCGACCTACTCTGGCTTTTCTTTTAGCCACCTTATAGGTACCAAAACCAGCAATTTTGACTTGCTCGTCACTTTTTAAGCAGCTTAAAATGATCTCAGTAATCCCATCAAACTGACGCTCTGCATCAGCTTTACTCAGATTCATTGAAGAAGATATTTTCGCAACTAGTTGTTTTTTGTTCATTTTAGCCCCTTTTTTGTGCTTTTTTTTACTCTTCTCATAAATACTAGGAAAATCAATGTTTTTTTTAGTGTATTTTAAAGATATCAACACAATATATAGTTTATCTTCTAAAAGTATTGAATTTATTGGTTTTTTTTAGAACTATCTATTTGCTATATATATCAATTAAAATAACCCTAAATCACGCAAATCATTAAAAGTTACAAAAAACATTAAAGAAAACAACAAAAATAAACCGATTCGAAAAAAACCTTCTTGAGTTTTTTGACTTAAAGGTCTGCCTAAAATTTTTTCAAAAAGGTAAAACATCAAATGTCCACCATCCAACATTGGTATAGGGAACAAATTTATTAGTCCCAAACTAATTGAGATGTAAGCCATAATACTAAAAAAAGGTATAATTCCATATTCTGCAACTTGACCTGTTATCTTAGCTATTCTTATTGGGCCTCCCAGTTGAGAAGAATCAGCAGAACCAACAATCATTTTTCCTAAGTAATTCAAGGATGTAACGCTGACAAACCAAACCTCTTTAGCGGCATAATATATTGCTTTAGTTGGAGGTAAAGGTTCCTTCAAAAATTCATTATTTAAAGGAACTAATCTTATTCCTATAATTCTTTTTTTTATTGAATTTCCTAAGGAATCTTTGCCATCGATCAAATTTGGTTTAACAAAAAGAGAAATTTCTTGACCATTTCTCAAAACTAAAAATTCAATTGTTTCAGAAGTTGAAGTATTAATAAATGTAGAAACTTCTAGAATGCTTTCAACTTTTTTATTATCTATAGATACAATTTTATCATTTTTTTTCATTCCCGCTATAAAAGCTGGGCTGTTTTCTTGAACTTCATTAACTACAGCAGGAGTCAAGTCTTTGCCAGAAACCATATTAATAATTACAAAAATTAATATTGCCAAAACAAAATTAGCGAATGGACCTGCTGCAACAATTATAGATCGTTGATATAGGGGCTTTAATATAAATAATTTTTTTCTATCATCTTCATTGTATTTATTTAAAATTTCTTGTTGTTCAGTTTGACTAAAAACATTTCTATCACCAAAAAATTTGACATAACCACCTAAGGGTATCCAACAAATTTTCCAACGAGTTCCAGATTTGTCATTCCATCCAAAAATTTCTTTTCCAAATCCTATAGAAAAATCTGTAATTCCAACACCATATTTTTTTGCAAAATAATAGTGACCGTATTCATGAATAAACACAACAATAGTAATTAAGATTAAAAATGGAATTATATAATTCATTATCCCCAAGGTCCTTTTATAATTTTTGTTTTTCTTTTTCTTTTTTTATTAAAAAATAATATTAAAATCATTCCTGAAACAAAGCCTCCAATATGCGCTGCATAAGCCACTCCTCCTCCACTCGAAATAAACTGAAGTATAAACCAAAAACCCAAAACATATAAAGCTCTTATTTTTATTAATTGACTAAAAAAACCAAATGGTATTAAAACTAGCACTCTTGCATTAGGATGATTAATTAAATAAGCGCCTAATACACCTCCAATTGCACCGCTTGCTCCAACCATAGGAATTTGTGAATGTGTATCCATTAATACTTGTGTCATTGCAGCTCCAATGCCTGATAGTAAATAAAAAACTATAAATTTTTTTGGGCCAAGACTATCTTCAATATTATCAGCAAAAATCCACATATAAAGCATATTCCCAATTAAATGCATAAAGCCACCATGCATAAACATGGAAGTAAAAATAGTTACATATGCGGGGACAGCATAAAGATCCATGGGTAATTGATTCTTTCCCATTAAAACCGAAGGTATCAATCCATAGGAATAAAAAAGTTGACCAGTCCTATATGACTGTGAACTAATTTGGATTAAAAAAATTAAAATACATGTTCCAATTAAAAAATATGTCATTATAGGTTTATTCGAAGTTGGGTTATCGTCTTTTAAAGGAATCATAAGCCATTATAACAATTACAGGTCCTAGTGTTGCTAATAAAAAAGACCAGAATAGTAAATAACTTGATACAATTTCAGGAAATAAATCAAATACCAACATTCTCCCTACCAAAATACTCTTGGAAAAATCAGGACTTGGAAAAAGCAAAAGTCCTATAAATAAGCCTATAATAAGGGATAATATTAAATACTTTTCCTTAAAATTCTTTTTATAAAAACCATAAAATACTGGGAACACAGCTGCACAACATAATAAATCAGCTAACAAAAACAAATACAAAATACTGAATCCTTTTGATGCTACAAGAAAAGCAATAATTGAAATAAAGATAACTAAAATATTTGAAGACTTTAAATTTTTATTTATTTTCTTTCCATCAACCACGATCAAACTAGAAATAGCATTAACTAATGTATCAATCGTACTTACAGTTAAAGATACTGCTAAAATAATTATTGCCATGCACAATATTTCTGATTTATCTATTAATAATATAGAAAAAAAAGCTAAGTCAGGATTTATTTTGTTATCAATAGAAATTGCGATTATACCAGTAACACCCATAAAAAAAACGATAGGTATAATAATTAAAAAAGATAATTTAAGACTTTTGTTTAATACACTATAATTTTTTGCTGCAAAAACTCTCTGCCAATTACCTTGATGAAAAAGGTTTGTCGCCGCTACAGCTATGAAAAAGGTTATTCCAGCTGTGTAATTTGGAATATATTTGCTACTAAATAAAACAGCAGATTTATTCGTAATGCTTTTATAAGATATAAAATCTGAACTAAGCACATTATTCACACACACAAGTAATAAAATTATAATTATTAAAAATTGAAAGTTATCAGTAAGTATAGAGGCTCTTAATCCACCATATAAGGTATAAATTAAAGTTGTTACTATTACGAGAGCCGCAGTAATCCATAACGGAGAACCAGAAATATAATTTATTAACATTGCGACAGCAGTTATCTCTGCACATAAAAAAATAAACATATAAAAAATGCTTAATAAAATTATAAATTTAAATAAATTTTTACCTATTTTATGAAAAATAAATTGGGTAAATGTAATTCCTGTGGGAAAATCTTTTCTTATTTTTTTTCCTAAATAAATTAATGCTATCATTGGAAATGCGGTTCCCAAAGAATATCCAATTACCGAACCTATTCCTCCCCATGTTGCTGCAGAAGCTGGACCAAATAATATCCATGCACCTAAGGCTGAAGCAACTAGACTTGTAGTTAAAGATAGTGTTCCTATCTTTCTTCCAGCAGTAAGGTAATTTGAATATCCACGATATTTTCTAGAATAAAAAATACCAATAACTGCAAACAATAAACTTGTTAATAGAACTAATATTAAAGCTGTATTCTGACTTATAAAATATAATTGTTCCAACACTCCCTCACTGAATTACCGGTCAGGTTCCTAGGGTATAATCTCAGTCTGTATAGACACCCCAATTACAAAATTTTACAATGGTATTTTTTCAAAAGCAAACTAAATGATCAATATAAATTGGTCTTTTAATTCCAAATTTATCTTTAATTTTATGTTGGTGTTCATGATGAGAATGAACAAATACTGGAATCAGTTGATTGTTCATTGTTTTAAGAGTGTAAATAAAATTTGTTCCTCTAAATTTTCTATCCACCACTTCTAATTTTAAATTACTCTGATCATCATGCTCTAAATCTTCGGGTTGAATTAAAAGCTGAACAGTAGAGCCTACAGACTGTTTTTTAATGAAATTTCCTTTTATTGTACCTAATTCGGTATTTTCTAGGCTATCGTCACCAGTTACTTTTGCTTCTATCAAAATTCCTCTGTTTAAAAAATTAACAACCTCTACTGAATTAGGGTAGTGATAAATATTATAAGGAATATCAAACTGTTTTAAGGATTGGTCTAAAATAATTCCACATTTATTTCCCATATAGAAGGCTTCATAAGAATCGTGTGTAACTATTATTGTTGAAATATTTATTTCATTTAAAATCTTTTTAATTTTTAACTGTAGTTCTTCTTTTAAACTTTGGTCAATATTTGAAAAAGGTTCATCTAAAAGAAGTAGATCTGGTTTGGACATTAAAGAACGTGCTAAAGAAACTCTTTGAGCCTCTCCTGCGCTGATTTCGTGGGGGTATTTTTGTTGTAATTCCTCTAAATGTAATAAACTAACTAAATCATAAACTGTTAAATTAAACTTTTTATCTTTGTTTCTATCTGCTCCAAACTTGATATTATCAATAACATTATAGTGAGGAAATAAACAATTTTCTTGAAAAGACAGAGCTACATTTCTTTCCTCAGGCTCCATATGAAAATTAGATGATGAAATAGTTTTTCCTTTTAAAACTATTTTCCCAGTTTCAATTTTTTCTAGTCCTGCAATTGTTCTTAGCATTGTTGTTTTTCCAATTCCCGATGGACCTAATAAACAGATAATTTCCCCTTCTTTTTCTAAATTAAAAGTAACATTATTAACTTTATTTTTTTTGCTTGCAGCAAAAGTTACGTCTTGTATTTCTAAAAAGTTCTGATTCATATAATCTATTAATTATCAGATAATATATATTTAGAAACAAATAAAATAAACGTACTTGCTATTAAAATAAGAAATAAAG
>CACLKK010000019.1 GCA_902607525.1 uncultured Pelagibacteraceae bacterium
TTTTTTTTATGAATTAAAAAATTCATTTCAAGACAAAATTTTTATTTCTATTCAAAATGGATTCAGACTAGCAGTAGATGATATTTTAGACGAATTTAAAAAAAAAAATACAGATAAAGAAAAATATAGGTCAGACAAATATTTTGTTATGAATGATGAAATTGGAAAAGAGTTTAGCAAATATATAGCTACAAATTTTGTGACAATAGGTTCAATAAGAAATAACGATGTAAAGATAAATTCAAATGATATAGAAAAAGATACCGTTTGTTATGTTTCAAGATTTTCAGATATTTTTAAAGCATATATATTAGGTTATAATTTAACTTATTTAGAAAAAAATTTTTCCAAATCATCCTGGATATGGCTAAATTTTTGTATAGAGCTTTTAGAGAATATAAATAAATTTTGTAAAAAAAATAATTTATTATTAAAAATATTGTTAAAAAGTATAAGAGAATCTGATTTAGAAAAAAAATTTTGTAAAAAAATACTAGGAAATGATCAATATACCTTTTTGGAAAAAAGCAATGTTTTAAGCAATTATTATAATCTCGATAAAATGGAAGTAATAGTAAATTCAATGTCAACTTTAGGCTATGAGGCTTTAGCAAGAAAAAAAAAAGTTGCCTTTTTTTCTGATAAAAAAATGCTAGGAGCTAATTTTGGATGGCCAAAAATTATGGAAGAAAAAGGTTTTTTCTTTTCCAATTCATGCAGCTACGAAGAGATAGAAAGAGTTGTATCTAATTTACGCAATATTAAAAATAATGAATGGACAGCCACTGCTGAAAAATATACTGGAGTGTCTTGTTATTATAATTATAAAAATACAATTTTGAAAAATTATTTAAATTCCTTGTAAAAAGTCATTCTTATAAGGTCACGACACAATTTACGTTCAAATTTTGAACAATAAACTGTACAAACATTGAACAATTGTATATATTTAGCTTATGAAACTAGATTTTGATGAATTAAATATACTTAGAAAAATAAGTGATAAGCCAAGAATTTCCCAAAGAAAACTTGCTAATAAATTAGGCTTTAGTTTGGGAAAGCTTAACTATTGTTTAAGAGCTTTAAAGGAAAAAGGTCTAGTAAAAATACATAATTTTAAAAATAATAAAAATAAGCTTGGTTATGCATATTTACTAAGTCCTAAAGGAATTTCAGAAAAAACAAGAATTACAGTTGCATACATGAAGTTAAAAATGAAGGAATACGATGAACTCAAAAGTGAGTTGAAAAGAGATTTAAACAAAAAAAAACAACAATAGATTTGATCAAATGTGGGTAATTGCAAAAGTAAAAAAAAAAAATTTAGAAATTTTTAAAAAAGAACTTGAAAGAAAGTTGAAATCTAAAGTAACTTTTTATTTTCCCAAAATATTAATAAAAAAAAAAAGGTTCAATGGTAATATAAAAATTATAATAAAAAATTTATTAGGAAACTACATATTTTGTTACTTTCAAAATTTAGAAGCAATAAGGTTATGTGATTATAAATTCACAAGAGGACTTGATTATTTTTTATTTGAAAGCTTAAAAAATCAAAAAAGTTTATACAATTTTATAAATTTATGTAAATCAAAAGAAAACAAAGATGGAAGCATTTCTTCTGAATTTTTTATTAATTTTAATTTAAAAAAATTTAAATTTATTGATGGTCCTTTTCATAATAATTTTTTTCAAATTATAAAAATTTATAAGAAAAAAATAATAGCAGAGTTAAGCAATAAAACGAAAATAGTAATAAATAAAAAAGATAATTATTTATTTGAAAGTATATAAATTTTAAAAATAATTAAATGCTGGGTCTAAAAAAATAACTCTTCATAAGTGCGGAGCTATGGAAAAATATGTTTTTCTTAATCAGCAGTCTAAAATTATTATTAGATAAGAGTAGTAGATTAAAACTAACACTAATATTTTTTGGGATAATCTTTCAAACAATATTAGAAACAGCAGGAATTGGAATATTTCTGCCCATGATAATTTTTGTAGTAGAAGGTAAAGATATTTTTTTACAAAATGATTTAATAAAAAATTATCCATTAATAAATTTCTATTTTGAAAATAATAAAAACGAAACTATATTACTTCATTCTTTTTTATTAATACTTTTATTATATTTTTTTAAATTTATTTACTTAACGTTGTTTAGCTGGGTAAAAGAAAAATTTCTTTTCAATTTAAAATCAAAAATTTCTAGTAATCTTTTTCTATTTTATTTAAAAAAACATTACAAAGATTTTTATAAAGAAAATAGATCTACTTACATTAGTTTAATTCTAAATAAGGTTGGAGTAACAGTTGAGTCTATTTCATCATTAATTTTTTTTGTTAGTGAAATTTTTATATTCGTATTTATATTTATATTATTATTTATTATAGAGCCAAAAGGATCCATAGTAGTACTAATAATACTTTCCATAATTTTTCTTGTTATATTATTAATAACAAAAAAGATTATAAATAAATGGAGACAAATAAAAGTTGAGAAAGAAAATTTACAAATTAAAAATTTGAATGAAGGATTTTCTTTATTTAAATATTTAAAAGTACTCAATTTAGAAAATATTTATTCAGAAAAATTTAAATTTAATAACTATCAAGTAAATCATGCAGCAAAAATTCAAGTATTTTTAGGTTATGTTCCACGATTATCTTTTGAATTTTTTTCATTGGCGGGAATTACGTTGCTTGCCTTATTTTTAATTAATGATGGATATGACAAAACAACTTTTATACCTAAAATAAGTATATTTGTTTTAGCTGCAGTTAGATTCATGCCATCTGTTAATAAAATTTTACACTCCTATCAAACTATCAAATTTTCCAAACCAGCAATTAAATTGTTGAAAGATGAATTAACTTTAATAGATAATAAAAGTATCCTTGATAAGGTCAATTATTCTACTTTGAGTGATTATATTGAATTAAAAAATTTAAATTTTTCATATGGCGATAAAAATATATTCAAAAATTTGAATTTTAAAATTAAAAAAAATGAAATTGTAGGATTGATTGGTAAAACTGGTTCAGGAAAAAGTACACTCATTGACATAATTATGGGGATATCAAGAATTGAAAATGGATCAGTTTTTTGTGATGGAAAAGATTTTACAAAAAAAAGTTTATATAATTATCTGAAGATTAGTTACGTTCCGCAACAAATATTTTTAATTGATGATACCATTCAAAGAAATATTATATTAGGCAAAGGTCAAATTGATAGTCAAAAATTCAAAAGGGTAATTAAAATATCAAT
The DNA here is from genome assembly GCA_902607525.1 of uncultured Pelagibacteraceae bacterium. GTDB lineage: Bacteria > Pseudomonadota > Alphaproteobacteria > Pelagibacterales > Pelagibacteraceae > AG-414-E02. The sequence continues at coordinate 3,275 of CACLKK010000019.1, forward strand.
GTTAGAAGATTTTATAAATACGCTACCTGGAAAAGAAAATACTTTGATAGGAGAAAATGGTGTAAAAATATCTGGAGGTCAAAAACAAAGGATAGCAATTGCTAGAGCACTATATCAAGATTCCTCACTTATAATACTTGATGAAGCTACTAATGCGCTTGATTTAAATACAGAAAAAGAATTATTTAGGTCTCTTTTAGATTATCATAACAATATTACTATAATAATTGTAACACATAGAGAGTCTATTTTAAATTTTTGTAAAAAAGTTTATAAAGTAGATCAAAACCAATTAAATTTAGAGATTGTAAAATAACAAATGTTTAATAATAAAAATATTCTAATTACTGGAGGAACAGGATCATTTGGAAACCTATTTGTTGAAATGGTTTTAAAAAAATATAAACCAAAGAAGATTATTATCTTTTCGAGAGATGAACTAAAACAATCATTAATGGCTCAAAAATTTACACAAAAAAATGTTAGATTTTTTATTGGAGATGTACGTGATTTAAATAGACTTATGCTTGCTTTTCAAGGGGTTGATTATGTAATACATGCTGCAGCTCTCAAACAGGTTAATATTGCTGAATACAATCCAATGGAATGCATAAATACAAATATTGGTGGAGCTGAAAACGTTGTTAAAGCAGCGTTAAGTTCGAATGTTTCAAGAGTTATTGCGCTTTCAACGGATAAAGCTTCTGATCCAATAAATCTTTATGGAGCAACAAAATTAACTTCGGACAAAATTTTTGTTTCTGCAAATAATATAGTAGGAGATCATCCTACTAGATTTTCTGTTGTTAGGTATGGCAATGTTGCGGGATCACGTGGATCAGTTGTTCCAATATTTAAAAATCTTATAGAAACAGGAAGCAAAGCGCTTCCCATAACAGACGTAAAAATGACAAGATTTTGGATTACTTTAAAACAGGCAGTTGAATTTGTTCTAAAATCTTTTGAAAGAATGAAGGGTGGGGAGATTTTTGTTCCTAAGATTCCTTCAATTAAAGTAACTGACTTAGCAAAGGCTATGGCGCCAAATTTATCTCACAAAATTATTGGTATAAGACCTGGTGAAAAACTCCATGAAAAAATGTGTTCAGTTAACGAAGCATACCTAACCTTAGAATTTAAAGATCATTACGTAATTAAACCAAGCATTACTTTTTTTGATCATGACGTTAGCTATATTAAAAACAAACTTAAAGAGAGCGGCAAATTAGTAAAGGAAAATTTTGAATATAGATCTGATACTAATTCTAATTTTTTAAGCATTAAAGAAATCGCAAAACTTTTACAAATTGTTTAGATGTTCGATCGATTTTTGCCCTATAGTCGTCAATTAATAGATAAAGAGGATATTGAAAAAGTATCTAGTGTTCTAAAAGACGATTTTCTTACACAAGGACCCAGGATCTCACTTTTTGAAAAAAAATTTGCTAACTATGTAGGCGCAAAGTTTGCAGTAGCTTGTGCTACAGGGACAGCAGCATTGCACCTAGCCTGCCAAGCTTTAAAGCTTAAGCCTGGCGATCAATTACTAACGTCACCAATAACTTTTGTTGCATCAGCAAATTGTGCTCAGTTTATCGGAGCCGATACTTATTTTGCTGATATAGATTTGAAAAACTACTGTATATCTCCTAAATCTTTAGAAAAAATTTTAAAAAAACGAAAAATAGATGTTGTAGTAGTAGTTCATATGTCGGGACACCCAGCAAACTTAACAGAAATATATAAATTAAAAAAAAGATATAATTTTAAAATTATAGAAGATTCTTGTCATGCATTAGGGGGCATTTATAAAAAAAAAAAAATTGGATCATGTTTTTACTCAGAAATTTCAACTTTTAGTTTTCATCCAGTAAAACCTATTACAACTGGTGAAGGTGGAATGATTACAACAAATGATAAAAAAATTTATGAAAACTTATTAAAATTCAGGACACACGGAATACACAATATAAAAAAAAATTTTTTAAATAAAAAATTAGCTTTTGATAAATCTGGTAAAGTTAATCAATGGTATTACGAAATGACAGATTTGGGTTTTAATTATCGAATAACAGATATTCAATCTGCGCTCGGAATCAATCAATTAAAAAAGATAAACCAATTTATTAAATTAAGAAGAAAAATAGCTAAAATTTATAATAAAGGTTTTGCCAAAAATAAATTGATAACTATTCCTCAAGAATCAACAGATGTAAAGCATGCATATCATTTATATACAATATTAATAGATTTTAAAAAATTAGGCAAAAGTAGAAACGAAGTTATGCAAAAACTTAAAGATAATAATATTGGTACCCAAGTTTTATATATACCTGTACATTTACAACCATATTATTCAAAAAAATATGGTTTTAAACATGGAGACTATCCGTACGCAGAAAAATATTATGGGAAATGTTTAAGCATTCCAATATTTCCTGGTTTAAAAAAAAAAGAGATTTATCAAGTTATAAACAAAGTAAATCAAATTATTTCTATAAAATAGAATGTCAAAAAAGGAAGTAAAAAAACTTAGACCCTTTATATTATGGTTAACTGGAATTTCAAATTCAGGCAAAACAACAATATCAAAGGGATTAGAAAAAAAAATTAAATTTATGGGATATAGCAATGTAAAAAATATTGACGGAGATTATTTTAGAAAAAAAATAAAAAATTTTTCATACGATGATTATTCAAGGGATAAAATTGGTTACATAAAACTGGATAAAGCCAAAGAATATTTATTAGATGGTTACTCCGTAATTGTTTCTGGTATCGCGTATAGTAAAAAATGGAGACGAGAAATTAAATTAAAATGTAGAGAATTAATTGAAATTTATTTAAAATGTTCTTTAAACATTTGCATTCAAAGAGATAAATCGGGTAATTATAAAAAAGCTCTTGAAGGAAAAAAACGTAATTTTATTGGTATAACAAATAAATATGAAGAAGGGAAAACTGCAGATCTAGAAATTAATACTGAAAAATTGACTATAGAACAATCTGTAGAAAAAATTTTTAAATTTTTAAATAAAAAAAAACTATTAAATGAATAAATCAAAAATATTAAGAAAACAGCTAATTGATAGAGATGTTGTTAGAATAGTTGGGGCTCACGATGGCTTGGGATCAAAACTAATTGCTAAATCAGGTTTTGAAGGAGTATGGGCATCTGGCCTGGAAATTTCAGCTTCACACGGCGTTCCTGACGCAAACATTTTGACAATGACTGATTATCTTGAAAGAGCATGTGAAATGAATGAAGCAAGCACGCTTCCAGTAATTGCAGACTGTGATACTGGATATGGAAATGTTAATAACGTAATACACTTAGTTGAAAAATATGAAAGAAATGGAATTGCAGGAATATGTATAGAAGATAAAATTTTTCCTAAAACAAATAGTTTCATTTCAGGTAAACAAGAACTAGCTAACATAGATGAGTTTTCTGGAAAAATTGAAGCAGCAAAAAATACACAAAAAAGCAAAGACTTTTTTGTAATTGCTAGAATAGAAGCTTTAATTGCTGGATGGGGCATGGAAGAAGCTATAAAAAGAGCCAATGCCTACGCAGATGCTGGAGCAGATGCTGTTTTAATTCATTCTAAAAAAAAGGAACCTGACGAAATAGTAGAATTTTGTAAATTATTTAACAAATTGCCTAAAGTTGTAGTACCAACTACTTATCCAACTTTTAACGAAAAAGAAATGCCCAAGCTTGGCATCAAAATAGTTATATATGCAAATCATATTTTGAGATCTTCAATTAAGGCTATTAATGAAACCTTAGAAGAAATTTCGAAGTCTAAAGAACTATCATCTGTAGATAAGAAAATTACAACTCTTTCAGAAGTGTTCGAGTTACAAGGAGTAAAGCAGCTTAAACATAATGAAGAAAGATATTTAAAAAGCAACCAAGTAAATACAAATATAATAATACCTGCAGCAGGCTTGCCTCCATCAGATCTTACAAAAAGTAATACCGATAAAAAACCAGTCACCTTGTTAGAAATAAATGGAAAAACAATTTTGGATAGGAATTTACAAGTTTTAAATAGAAACAACCTAACAAATGTTTTTTTAACCACCGGTTATAAAAATGAACTTTTTGATTCTTATAAATTAAAAATTAAAAAAAATAAAAATTTTGAAAATACTACCCAGTTAGATTCTATTATGGCAGCAGTAGAAAATTTTTCAGAAACTAAAAACAAGTCTTTAATAATTATATTTTCAGATATACTTTTTGAAGATGAAATATTGCATAGGATTTTGTCTTCAGATAATGAAATATCTTTAGTTATCGATAAAGTAAACAAATCCCTTGGCAGGCATAATGATTTAATAATTGCTGAAAAAGATCCTTTCAGAGATGGACGTATATTAACCTCACATCGAAAAAACAAGATTATTAAAATTGGAAAAACATTAGAAATAAAAAAAGCAAATTTTGAATTTTGTGGAATTTCTTATTTTTCAAAAAATGGAGTAGAAAAATTAAGAGATGTTTATTTAAAACTTAAAAAGAGCAAAAAAAAGGAAAATTTTGATTTTATGGCTTTAATTCAACATATGATTGACAACGGTCAAGAAATCTCAGGATTAGAAGTTAATGGAGGATGGCTAGAAGTTAGAAATGACAAACAATTTGATTACGCAAAAAAAATATTCGAATAAATAAATCTAAACCTATAAAAATAAAAAAATTTGTGAAAAAATAATTTAATGTGTGGTTTTTCAGGAATCTTCTCATTTAATAAAAATATTAATCAAAACCAAGCGAGCGTCGTTAAAAAAATGACAGATGCTATCGCTCACAGAGGACCTGACGATTCTAAATTTTATGATGATGAAGATTTATGTTTGGGTTTTAGAAGACTTTCAATAATTGATATAGAGGGAGGGCAGCAGCCAATGCTGTCAAAAAATAAAAATTTTATAATATGTTTTAATGGCGAAATTTATAATTACAGAAAAATTCAAAAAATGCTTAAGGAAAAAGGTATTTTATTAAGAACATCTAGCGACACCGAGGTTTTGCTAGAGGCATTTTCATTATGGGGTAAAGAATCTTTAAAAATTATTAATGGAATGTTTTCGTTTATCATTTATGACAAATCAAAAAAAAAAATTTATTTAGCCAGAGATCGATTTGGAATTAAGCCACTATTCTATAATTATCAAAATGATCAATTTTTATTCTCGTCAGAAATAAAAGGATTAATTGCATCCAATTCAATTAAAAAAGATATTAATAAAAATGCTATTAGCTCTTATTTAACTTTTAGGTATCCATATGGGGTAGGAACATTTTTTAAAGATATAAAATTCCTTGAACCAGGCCAAATATTAGAAATAAATAAAAACAAAACTATTACAAAGGAATATTATTGGGAGTTGCCGATAAATAGTAAAAAAGAAGTAAAAAATGAAAAATTTTATTTAAAAACTATAGAGGAAACTCTTCATAAAACAGTATTAGAACATTTGGAGAGCGATGTCGAAATTGGTTCACTACTTTCAGGAGGACTAGATTCATCTTTAATTACTGCCATGATGTCAAAAAATATCAAATATAAAATAAAAACATTTTCAGCTTCTTTTGATGAAACAAATTACGATGAAATTGAATATGCACATCTGGTTTCAAAACAATATTCTACCAATCATATTAATATAAAGTTATCTGCCAGAAATTACTTAGACACTTTAAACGAAGTTATTAATGTTAGACAAGTCCCACTTTCAATTCCACACGAGGTTGCCTTATATGATTTGTTTAAAAAAATAGGAAAACATGTAAAAGTAGTATTGTCGGGCGAAGGTGCCGATGAACTTTTTGGAGGGTATGGGAGAGTACAATCGTCAGCGTATGATTATAATAAAATTAACTTTATAAATAAATATCTACCTTTTTTAAATAACCCCAAAACTTTTAAATTACTTAACTTGGATCCAGAATCAAAAAATAAGTGTGAGTTTTTTTTGAAAGTTTATAATTGGATACCCATTCATCAAAAATTAGAATTATTAAACAATGAATTTAAAAATGAAATAAACAAAGATGAAAAAATTAAAAATTTTTGGCATGAGGAGTTTAATAAAATTTCTAAATTAAATACTCATGATCAATTTTTATTTATATTTCAAAAATTCCATTTAAGATGCTTGTTAGATAGACTTGACATATTGTCAATGGCATCAAGTGTTGAAGCAAGAGTTCCTTTTGTTGATCACAATTTAGTAGAGCTTGTGATGAATGTGCCTTATCAGTATAAATTTAAGTGGAAGTCGAGATATCATAAAATTTTAGGTTTTTTTAATAATAGTTTTTTTAATTCAGAAAAAAATGATATTTCTAAATTTATTTTAAGAAAGATTGGTTCTAAATATTTAGATTCAAAAATTGCTTTTAAAAAAAAACTTGGATTTCCAGTTCCATTAGATGAATGGTCTAAAAACACTTATTTTGAATCTGCCAAGGAGATTTTATTGGATAACAAAACTCGTTCTAGAGGAATCTTTAATTGCACAAATATTGAAAAACTATTAATGAATAAGGAAAATTTAGAATATGATTTCTGGGGAAAAAAAATCTGGATGTTAATGAATGTAGAAATGTGGCATAGGCAAGTAATAGATTAATGATAACACCTAAACAATTAATAAAAGAATTTAAAAAAAATAATTTGAAGTATTTTACTGGAGTTCCAGATAGTATTCTTAGTGGTTTAATTAATTATTTAAATTTATCTAAGCATGGATGTACTCATAGAATTGCAGCCAACGAGGGAAGTGCTATTGGCCAGGCGATGGGTTATTTTTTAGCAAAAAAAAAAGTTCCAGTAGTTTATTTTCAAAATTCAGGAATAAGTCATGCATCAAACCCTCTCGCCTCCATGGCAGACCAAAAAATTTTTGGGATACCAATGATTTTATTAGTTGGATATAGAGGAGATCCAAGGCTTAAAGATGAACCTCAACATTATAGAATAGGGCCAAATACAACAAAAATATTAAAATCAATAGACATTAATAGCATTATTTTAAATCAGAAAAATTTTAAATCAGAAATTTATAATGCAAAAAAAAGAACTTTGAAATCAAGACAACCTCAAGCATTAATTATTAGCAAAGATTTAATTTCTAAATTTAAAAATACTAAGCTGATAACTAAAAATAATAAAAATTTTTCAAATAGAATTAAATATTTGGAATTGCTCGTAAGGTTAGGAAAAAAGAAAGACTTTTATGTTTGTACGACGGGAAATACTGGTAGAGAAATGTATGTGTTAAATGACAAGTACAAAAAGGGACACACAAATAGTTTCTATTGTATAGGCGCCATGGGGCATGCTAACCAAATAGGATTAGAGTTAGCTCTTCAAAAAAAGAAAAAAAATATTTATATTTTAGATGGAGATGGTGCTGCACTAATGCATATGGGTAATCTATCTACGATTTCAGATTATAAACCAAAAAATTTAATTCATATTATATTTAATAACGGAGTTCATGAAAGCACTGGAAACAACAATACAACGAATCAAAAAATTAGTTTTAGGAAAGTCTTCAGTTCCCTTGGTTACAAAAAAAATTTTAGAATAAAAAAAATATCTTCATTAAAAAAAATTTTAAAGGGAAAAATAAAAGGTCCAATTGGAATAGAAGTTATGATTAAACCGGGAACGGTAGAAAATCTTCCAAGACCTAAAAAACAACCTAAAGAGTTATTAAAATTAATTAAAATATAAATATATTGAAACTTATTATTCTTGCAGCAGGCACTGGCTCTAGATTGGGTGCCGAAATATCTAAAAATCCTAAATCGTTATTAAAGATTGGCAATACAACTTTAATTGAAAGGTTAATAAAACAATTTTGGAAATATAACATAAAAAATATAAATATAATTATTGGATACAAAGGAAATAAAATAAAAAAAAAAATTGGAAATAAATATAATTTTATTGATTATCCAAATTTTAAAAAAACAAACAACCTGCATACATTGTGGCACGCAAGAAATATTTTGAATGAAAGTGTTGTAATTACTTTTGCTGATCTTCTTGTTGAAGACAAGATAATAAAAAAAGTAGTAAAATCTAAGAAAAAAATAATTTTAGCCGTAGACTCTTCCAAGGTGAGAGAGGGTACCATGTTTGTTAAACATTCAAAAAATAAATTATTAAAAATCACTAACTTAAAAAAAAGTGAGGCAACAGGAAATTTTATTGGAATAGCAAAAATTCATTCAAGCAAAATTAACAATTTTTTAAATTTTCTAAAACGCAATTTGGATAAAAAAAAAGATTATTACACAGTAGTTTTAAACGATATGATCAAAAAAAATGTGCCCATAAATATAATTGATATTAAAAAATTATTTTGGAGTGAAATAGATACAAAGCAGGATTTAAATTTAACTATAAAAAAATATAATTCCAATTCAAATAAATTTTTAATATAAGATCAATGAGTAATAAATTAGTTATTTATCCTCCTGAACAAGCATATAAAAATGAAAATTTAGTTTTTTATAATAGTCTTATTAAGCAAAAGACAAACAGTAAAATATTAAATTTATCTAATTTTAATATTGCAAAATGTTATGGCCTCGAAGAAACTATAATTAAAGATGATGTTGAATATCTCGAAAAAGTTTATAACAAATTTATTAAAATCTTAACAAATGAATTAAATATTTTTCACTCAGAAAATAAGACCGAAAGATATTGGTCAATTATATTGGGGAAATGGTTAGGACAATTAATTAATACTTCATATAATAGATATCAGACCCTTGAAAAAATTTTTAAAGAATTTGATATAAAAGATATAGAAGCAATAGATTATAGTAAAATTATAGTTGCAGATGAATGTACAGATTGTTTTGAAAATCTAGTAAATGATGTTTTATTTGATGCCATTTTAGTTTCAAAAATTGTTAATTTTTCTAAATATAAAATCAAAATCTCTAAAAATTTAAAAATTAGTAAAAAAATTTTTTTTATAAATCAGAATCCAAAAAGCAATGAAGAAAGTATTAAATTTAAAGCTAAAAAGAAAATTAAAAATTTATTTAAGCTTTTTAACTTATTTAAAAAAAGCGATGATGCATTTATAAATGATACATATTTGCCTTTCCTTGAAGAAAAAAAACTTCAAATGAAAGTAAATAAACTACCACGAAATTGGGATCCACCTAATTTTAACTATTCAAAATATGATCAAGAAAAAAGAGATTTATTAAAATTTGATTTATCACTTGATAATGAATTTGAATCAATTTTATTAAAAATAATTAAAGATTATTTACCTATAGCGGCTTTAGAAAGTTATAAAAAACTAATTTTATTTATTGAGCAATTACCATGGCCAACAAACCCCAAATTTATTTTAACGGCAAATAATTTTTCAGGAAATGACATTTATAAATTTTGGATAGCAGATAAGGTGGAAAAAGGCTCTCCCTATTTTGTTATTCAACATGGAATTGGATATTTAGAATCGATGGATAAAAAAACAAAGATTGAATTTAAAACGGCAGATAAATTTTTTTCCTGGGGAAATTTTAGCTATGATAAAAAAATAATACCTTTATTTAATTTAACATTATGCGGTAAAAAGAAAATTAATAAGACTGGTGATAAATTAATTTTTTTACAAAAATCACGAGGGAACAAGGTCTTTGCTTGGGATAGATTTGGCGCTGGTGAATTCCTGGCAAAAAACATGGTTTATTTATTAGAAAATCTTAGTATGAAAATAAAAAAAAACACGATACTACGATTACATCCAAATTGGACAGAAAAAACTACTTATATAGAAATTATTGATTTTTTAAAAAAAAACAGCTTGGTTGAAATAGATTTAAATACCAAATATTTAAAATTGATTAAAAAAGCAAAGCTTATTATATGTGATGATTTGACATCAGGGTTTCTACAAAATTTATCATTGAACTGTCCAACAATTTGTTATCTTCCTTTTGGACCAAACACTATTCATGATGAAAATAAAAAAGATTATATTGAATTGATGAATAAAAAAATAATTTTTAAAGATGTTAAAGAAATGATCAATCATATCGAATTAATCTGGGATGATATTGATAAATGGTGGAATGAAAAAAATTTAAAATCAGTTCGAGATGAGTTTTGTTCAAAATATTCTATTTATCCACCTAAAGATGCTGTAAAAAAATTCTCAAAATTATTGATAAAAAACACATAAAAAAAAATTTAAAATGAAAAAAAATATATGGTCTAGCCCTGATTTAATACCAAAAAGAATCTTGTTAATCGATGGGATGACAAGATCTGGAAAGTCTATGGTGGGTCCGATAGCATGTTCATTAAACAAAACCTACCCACTGCAATCACAAGATATTATTGATAGATTAATGCCCGTTCTATCGAAAAAAGAAATTGATCCGAATATAGCAAAGTCTTTGATTATCTTTTTTATTAATCAAAATATTTACAACATAAACATTTCGCGATGTATAAATTTAAGACCCAATGATTATAGCAGTGTATTAAAAGATAGAAATTATAATAATTTCATTAAAAATTTAAAAAAAAAAGAAGGAGACCATGTGATAAATGAAATAAAAAAAAAAAACTTATGGTTGGCTTATATGACACATGACCTGCTGTCCATGATAAGTAATTTTAATGAATTGGAGATTCCATATAAACTCATTTACACTTATCGCCATCCAGTTGATAATGTTTTTTCACTTATTGCACGTACAAAAGGCAGACTTAGCGCCTACAATAAATTAAAATATAATTTAAATCATCCAAGAGCCTACTCAATGATGATAAAACATAAAGGAATTTTATTACCTTACTATTCAGAAAAAAAAGAAAATTTTTTTTTAAAATTGAATTTTGCTGAAAAGTCTGCTTTTTACTATCTTAATAATATACACAAATCCATAAAAGAACTTAGGAAAAGTAAAAAAAATAGAAAAAACATTCATTTTGTCAGGTATGATGACTTTGCTTTGAATACTAGTGAAGAAATTAAAAAAATTTGTAATTTTTTGTCTTGCAATAAAACAAAATTCACAAAAAAATCATTGAGCTTAAACAAATTGCCTCGTCAAATTAACATTAAAAAAAGAG
>CACLKK010000020.1 GCA_902607525.1 uncultured Pelagibacteraceae bacterium
AAGTGCTTTTGTTGCTCATTCAAAAGTTGCTGAAGCAGCTGTTGTTGGATACCCACATGATATAAAAGGAAACGGACTTTATTGCTATGTAACATTAAATGCTGGAGAAAAACCTTCTGGTGATTTAGAAAGAGAATTAAAGCTTTGGGTTAGAAAACAAATTGGACCTATTGCTACACCTGATCTTATACAATTCGCTCCTGGTTTACCAAAAACAAGATCAGGTAAAATCATGAGAAGGATACTAAGAAAAATTGCTGCCAACGAACATGATCAGCTAGGAGATACAACGACACTTGCTGATCCTAGTGTGGTTGAAAGCTTAGTTGAAAATAGAAAGAACAATTAAGCAATAATGAATGGTTTGTTAAAAACATTAATCAAACCCGATTGGGATGACAATCCTAAAAGATCTGAAATTTTACATGCCGCAAATTTACTTCAAATTGGAGAATTTCAATTACTACAATTGGCATATAAAGTTTGGTATAAAGAAGATCTACCTGAAGAAAAAATAAATAAAATATTTAGTGAATATATGGTATCTGGAATTATACCTATTTGGGTAACTTATTATGCTAGGGATATTATAAAAATGGAAGGTGCTAATGCGTTAAATAGTTATGACGAAAAATATCACCTTTATGATCATGAATTTGGAAAGCATATCGAAAACGAAAAACAAAGAAAAAGACGTGGAGTTCTTTATGCTAGTATTATTGCATTTGTTTTTATAGCGACCCATTACATGGCTGCAAATTACGTAAGTATAGAAGAGCCGGCTGACCTATTCCCTCCATACCTTGAAAAAAGTATAGCTTATCCTGAAATGTATAAGAAAGATTAATGTTTGATTTTATTCCACAAGAATACGAAAAATTAGTGAATATTATTTTTTTAGTTGTAACAGCCTTAATTGCAAGGCATGGAATAACTTATAGAAAAGAAGACGGTGAAAGAGATTTTGTAAGGTTATTGTTTGGATGTATAGCAGCTACTTATTTCTTTCTTGTGCTTTTTAAAGATGTATTGGGACTTATAAGCTTTTAAAGTTTACCAGGTTTATGCATTACTTGTCCTTCGTCTAGTTCTTGTATGCTCAAAACCCTTTCATCTTTTGGGAGTTGAAGTTGCTTATTAAGATATAGGGCTCTATCTCTTACAGATGATGACTTAAATTTATAATTAAGTATAACAGTTCCAAGACCAGGCCCAGCAACTGCCTCATGATCAATTCCAAGAGCTTTTACATAATCTTTTAATGCTTCCTCATAATTTTTATTTCTATCTTTAATAATTCCGCGGTTTGCATATGCTGCTGCTAAAGTACCTATTCCTGTTCTATCATCTTCTTCAAGATTTTTTTCTAAAAAAACTATGAGTTCACTTAAAGTTTTGTCTGCTTTTAAATATTTTTTTTTCAGAAATAAATACTAGAGCCTTACACATCATGGCTCCCCTATGATTAGGAGTTTTAAGTAGAGCTTTATTTGCTGCTTCTAAAGCTTCTTCATATTTTTTATCCTTTAAACGAATATCACAAACTTCCGTTTCATAATCCCCTGCTGGCCTATCCATAAAAGATCTAACGAAACCCCATACTGTAAACATGACAAAAGTTAATATTGCCATGTATATAATAAATCTTTTTAATACTTTTGGATTAACATTCATTAATTAAATACCTGATTGACATATACGTAGCTAAAAACAACGCATAATAAAAAAGAAGTGAATGTTGCTCTTCTTTTTAAAATTTTTTTCTCATCATCAGATACGTTTTTTTGTGATTTTTGTTTTTTTCTAACATACAAAACCCAAATCATTTGCCTAACCGGAAAAAATAAAGCTGAGCTTAAAGCAACAACCCAAATAGGATCGTGAAAAGCGATATAGAAAGATTTCAAATTCATATAAACCTAGTTATATACTTAAAATAACACCCAAATAACAAGAATTTCAATTAATAGTTGCATATATTTTGGGCTATTAAAGTGTTGCTTTGAACAGTTAATTGTGCTGAACTTTCCTCATTAATGCTTGGAACTATGGTTCTGAGCATTTTGTGTTTTATAAAACAAGTTAAAAAAAACAAAGGGGGAAACCTTTATGTCAGCAAAAGTAACGTGGCTGATTGTGTTCGTGCTCATGTATTGGGCTTATTGCATCTATTGGGGTGTAAGAGGAGCACAGATGGCGAAGACAGCATCAGACTACTTTATATCGGGAAGAAAACTTCCGATGTGGGTATTTGTTCTGGCCGCCACAGCTACATCATTTTCTGGATGGACCTTTATGGGTCACCCAGGATTAATTTATAGAGATGGTTTTCAGTATGCTTATGCATCTTTCTATGTAATCACTATTCCATTTACTGGAGTAATGTTCTTAAAAAGACAATGGATACTAGGAAAACGTTTCGGTTACGTAACACCAGGTGAAATGCTATCAGATTACTTCAAAGGTGATATGATACGTGTTTTAGTTGTTGTCGTAGCTTTATGTTTCTCGGTTCCTTACTTAGGATTACAACTTGCAGCATCTGGAAAACTATTTAATGTTTTATCAGATGGTTTATGGGGCGTTACAACTGGTACATGGGTACTAGCTGCTATCGTAGCCCTTTACGTAGGATTAGGCGGATTAAGATCCGTGGCTTACGTAGATACACTGCAGTGTGTACTTTTATGGTTTGGAATTATTGCAATAGGTTTTATTGCATACGATCTCGTTGGAGGTTGGGGCGCACTTAACGAAGGATTAGCAAAAGTTGCTTTAGTAGAAGGAACGAAGTGGGGACGAACTCCAGGTGATAACTACTCAGCTTACTTTGCAATTCCCGGTGTCATACAGTTTACAGCTGGGCTAGGAAAAGAAACTCCAGTTGGCGGATTGTGGACAGGGGTGATGGTGTTAACTTATATGTTTGCTCTTATGGGCATTCATTCTTCACCAGCATTTTCAATGTGGGCTTTCTCTAACAAAGACCCAGAGCCATTTGCACCACAACAAGTTTGGGCTTCATCATTTGGGATAGGGTTCGCTCTATTCATATTTACTGCAGCTCAAGGAATGGGGGCACATATTTTAGGTGCCGATCCAGTTGTGAATGCAGCCGGGGCAAACATTTCAAATGTTCTTCCTGAATCGATTGGTAAAGGTGGTCAAGGAAATCTTGTTCCATATTTAATTAATACGGTTGGGGATGCAGCTCCATGGTTTGTTGGTCTTCTTGCGGTATGTGCACTAGCTGCTATGCAGTCTACAGGTGCAGCATACATGTCAACATGTGGATCAATGCTAACTAGAGATATCTACAAAAAATTCTTCAGACCAAAAATGTCACACGCTGAACAAAAATTGTTCGGACGTATTTGTGTGGTGTTAGTAGTTGGAGGAGCTTTATTAGTAGCTACATTCTCTACAGATGCATTAGTGCTACTTGGTGGGTTAGCAGTAGCGTTTGGTTTCCAAATGTGGGTACCATTAGCTGCAGTTTGCTATTTCCCATGGTTGACGAGAGAAGGAGTATCTTGGGGTCTATTAGCAGGAATTATTGGAGTAATGCTTACGGAAAGTATCGGCCAAACATTATTTGGTGACACACTTCCGTGGGGTAGATGGCCTTGGACAATGCACTCTGCATTCTGGGGAATGTTTGCTCAGTTATTAGTATGTCTTCCAGTTTCTGCAATGACGCAAAACTCAAGAGATCGTGCTCATAGACAAAAATACCATGACTTCTTAGCAGACCACGCTGGTCTTCCAGCAAGCAAGCAAAGTCTGAAGCCTGCGGCTTGGATTATAACAATTGCTTGGTTGTTCTTTGGAATAGGACCAGGAGCTGTTATTGGAAATGATATATTTGGTTCACCAAATGATATCAGTACGTGGACGTTCGGTATTCCATCAATTTGGGCTTGGCAAATATTATTCTGGGTATTAGGTACTGGAATGATGTGGTTCTTAGCTTATAAAATGGAGATGTCTACACTTCCTAAGAAATCAGTGAGTGCTCTAGTAGATGATATTGGAGACACAGCAAGATCATAAATTACAAATTTATACTTAAAATATTCAAGAAGGGCGGGAATTGCCGCCCTTCTTTTTTTTTGACATAATTCAAATATAAAAATATAAATTTTCATATGAGTAATATTAAAATTTCACCATCAATTTTATCAGCTGATTTTAGTAAACTAGGAAGCGAAATACAGGATTTAGAAAAGGCAAAAGCTGATCTAATACATATTGATGTTATGGATGGTCATTTTGTTCCAAATATCACTATTGGACCAGAAGTAATAAATAAATTAAGAAAATATACCTCCTTGCCATTTGATGTCCATCTAATGATATCTCCCGTTCATGATTTCATAAAAAATTTTGCAGAAGCTGGTGCAGATATTATAACAATACATCCAGAAGCAACTGATGATCTTGTTGGTTCAATAAAAAAAATTAAATCCTTTAATAAAAAAGCAGGTGTATCATTAAATCCTGAAACATCAGTAGATAAAGTCCTTCCTGTTTTAAATTTGATTGATATCGTTTTAATAATGAGCGTTAATCCTGGTTTTGGTGGACAAAAATTTATGAAAGAAACTCTGGAAAAAGTAAAAATACTTAGAAAAGAAATCGACTCAAAAAAATATAATGCCAAAATTGAAATAGATGGTGGTATAAATTTTGAAAATTCAAAAATAGCTATAAAGGCTGGTGTAGATATATTAGTTTCAGGAACTACAATTTTTAAGGAAAATGGGGGAGACTTAAAAAAGAATATTCAATTACTGAAAACAGGATAAAAAATGTATAGTCTTAAAAGTATAAAACTATACTTTTTTTCTATTTTTAAATTATTTTTTTTAAATTTTAGAACCTTTTATTATAAAAGTAGTTACTATAATAAAAAATTAATTACTTTTATTCCAGACAGAATTTTTTATACACCTAGCACATTTTTAAGTGCATCGCTTAGCACAATAAGTAATGATTTTTATAAAATTGCCAATGCAACTCCTGAATTATTATGGCAAACAAATTTAAAAGATAAATTAAAATTTGAAAACTTACATAGTTTTTTATGGTTAGCTAGAGTAGATAGAAAAAATAACAAAATAATAACAAAAGATATAATTAGAAGCTGGATTAATATTTTTTCTAACTATAATCCTAATACATGGAAAATGGATATTACAGCTAAAAGAATTATAGCTTGGGCATCTAATACAGACATAACTTTAGAAAATTCAGATAAAGAATATAAAGATAGATTTTTTTTAAGCATAATAAAGCAATCAAATTTTCTTTCCAAAAATTTAAATAGCTTATTTCATGGATCAAACAAAATTATTTGTTGTGCAGCAATTATGCTCTCAGGTATGATTTTTAAAGAAAATGAATTTAGTTACAAAGTTGGCATTAAAGAATTAGAAAGAATTGTAAAAAATTATTTTGATGAAAATGGTTTCCCAAAATCAAGAAATCCTGAAGAAGTATTTATTTGTATAAAATATTTAATTTTAATTAGAGAATGGCACAAAGAAGCACAAAGACCTATACCAGATTTTTTAAATGAAATTATAAGCAAATGTGGAAATTGTTATACTATGCTGTCTTGTTCAAACAAACAGTTTCCTTTATTCAATGGTGCAACAGAAATTAATTATAAAGATTATGATGTTTTTTTAAAAACTCTAAAATATAAATTTACGAATAAAAACTATGAAATTTCAGATTTAATTAAAATAAAAAAAAACAAATTTGAATTTTTTATTGATTGTGGCAATCCTCCTCCTAATATTTTTGCAAAATACTATCAAGCTGGATGTTTAGCATTTGAATTAATTTCAAAAAAACAAAAAGTTATATGTAATTCAGGTTATGGAAAATATTTATCACCAAAACTTACAGAAATAAGTTGCTCAACTGCAGCTCATTCTACTTTATACATAAATGATACCTCTTCATGTATTTTTCAAAAAAATAAATTTATAAACCAAATTTATGGAAATTCACTTATACAAAAACACAGAATTATTGAAAAAAGTTATAGTGAAAATAATGATTTTTATATCATAGCAGCCTCACATAATGGTTATGAAAAAAAATTTGGCTATATCCATAAAAGATCAGTCAAAATTTCAAAAAAAGAGGATAAAATTTTTGGATGTGATGAGTTAAAAAAAACAAAAAATTGTTCGGATTCGTTAAATTATTTTATAAGATTTCATATTTATCCTAATACTAAAGTTGTTAAAACCATGGCTGGAAATTCAATATTAATCAGTTTATCTAATGGAGAGGGGTGGTCATTATTTAGCGAAACTAATAACTTTGAAATTGAAAAAAATATTTTTCTTGGAAATAAAAATAAAATAATCAATAATGAATCTGTTTCTATGTCGGGAAGTATAGCTCAGGAAATAGTTTCAATAAAATGGATAATAGAAAAAGTGAATTAAATATGAATTTAAAAAAAATTAAACGAGCAATTATTTCAGTTTCAGACAAATCTAATTTAAAACTCATATTGCCAATCTTAAAAAAATTTAAAGTTGAAATTATAAGCTCTGGTGGTTCTTTTAAAAAAATTAAGCAGATGAATTATAAATGTGTTGAAGTTTCAACTTATACTGGTTTTTCTGAAATGCTAGATGGAAGAGTAAAAACTTTGCATCCAAAAATCCATGCGGGGATTCTTAATATAAGAAAAAATAAAAAACATAGACAGGCTCTTAAAGAAAAAAAAATACCTGATATAGATTTAGTAATAGTTGATCTTTACCCCTTTGAAAAAAAACTTAAAGAGACAAAAAATTTTCAAAAATTAATAGAATATATAGATATTGGTGGACCAGCTTTATTAAGAGCGGCTGCTAAAAATTTTAATGATGTAACAGTAATTTCAAATATAGATGATTATTCTAATTTAGTTGAAGAACTAAAAATTAACAATGGTGCAACTTCAAATAAGTTTAGAAAACTTATGTCATCAAAAGCATTCGGCTTAACTGCATATTATGATTCTGCTATATCAAATTGGTTTAACGATGAATTGAGTATTAAATTTCCTGAGAAAAAAACTTTGCATGGTAAATTAATTGAAAACCTGCGATATGGTGAAAACCCTCACCAAGAAGGTAATTTATACAGTTCAAACGACAATATAAATTTAAAAAAAATTTATGGTAAAAAACTAAGTTATAATAATTATAACGATATTTATTCTGCTTTACCTATTTTAAAATCTTTAAAGAAAAATCAGGGCACTGTCATAATTAAACATGCTAATCCATGTGGTGTTTCTGTAGAGAAAAATCAAATTACATCTTTCAAAAATGCCTTATCTTGTGATCCATTGAGTGCTTTTGGTGGGGTAATAGCTTTTAATTCAATCATATCCAAAAAATTAGCTTTAGAAATAAATAAGATTTTTTTTGAAATTGTTGTATCAAAAGGTTTTAAAAAAGATGCTTTAAAAATTTTAAAAAAAAGAAAAAATATTAGATTAATAAAATGTGAAAACTTTAATTTTATAGATAAAAAAAATTTTCTTTTTTTTGGAGAATATTTTTTAGCGCAAGATCCAGATAATAAATTAATAAATAAAAAAATGAAAATAGTTACTAAAAAGAAACCTTCAAAAGATCAAATTCAAAGTTTAAAATTCGCTTTTAATATTTGCAAATTTACAAAATCTAATGCGATTGTACTGGTTAAAAACAAATCGACTATCGGGATTGGCTCGGGTCAACCTAGTAGATTAGATAGCTGCAAAATAGCAACTAATAAAGCATTAGAATTCTCACCAGATAAAATAATAAATTCTGTTGCTGCTTCAGATGCATTTTTTCCTTTTCCTGATGGTGTTGAGCAGTTAGCAGAAGCAGGCGTAAAAGCTATTATTCAACCAGGTGGTTCAATAAATGATAAACAAGTTATAAAATCAGCTAATGAAGCTGGGGTAATTATGGCATTTACTAAAATGCGCCACTTTAAGCATTAATTTTAAATTTTATCAATTTTTGCTGCTAAAATAAAATCACTTTCCACTAACCCTTTTATTTTATGTGTGAAGATTTGAACCTTAGCATAACCCCATCCAAAAATTATATCCGGATGATGGCCTTGAGCTTCAGAAATATTACCAACTTCATTAACAAATTTTTGGCTTTCTACAAAATTTTTAAATTTAAAATCTTTTTCTAAGAAAAAATATTCTTCTTTATTTTTTTTAACATCCCATCCATCAATTTTTTTCAAATACTTATGTATCTCTGAAATATCGAAAGGAAGAACTCCACCTCGGCAAGGTACACAATTTTTTTCATGTAAATCAGACATGTTAATAAAGATTGTATTTCAAGGTATATTTTTAGTCAAATGGACATAATAGCACTTTAACAACGTCAGTAGTGTGAGACTAATTTTTATGATAATTAAAATACTTAACCAATGATAATTTGGATCGCATCATACCCTAAAAGCGGAAATACTTGGATAAGAAGTCTTTTAAGTGCGTATTTATATACTGATGATGGGAATTTTAATTTTGATTTACTATATAAAATAGCACAATTTCCAAATAAAAAATTTTTAGAATATTTTCTTAAAGATTTTTCAGATATTAAAGAAGTTTCAAATTACTGGATTGCTGCCCAAGATAGAATTAATTTATTTAATGAAAATAAAACTATTTTTTTAAAAACTCATAGTGCTTTATGTACTTTAGAAAATAATTCTTTCACAAACAAAAATAATACAAAAGCTGTTATTTATGTAGTCAGAGATCCAAGAAATGTGGTTACTTCAATTTCAAATCACTACTCTTTTGATATTAAAGAATCTTTTAAATTTATAACCAAAACAAATAAATTTTTAACAGGAGAAGAATGGGGTGGCAAAGACTTCGGTATTGCTACAGCACTTGGAAGTTGGGGCAATCATTTCAAATCTTGGCAAGAAATTAAATTTGCACCAATATTAATAATAAAATACGAAAATTTAATAAATGATACTAAAAATTCATTAATAAAAATATTACAATTCTTACAAAATTTTATTGAAATAGATATAAACAATGAAAAAATTCAAAAAACAATTAATAGTTGTGCTTTTGATAATTTAGCAAACATGGAAAAAAAATTTGGTTTTCAGGAAGCTATTTATTCAAAAAAAAATAAAAAAAAAATTAATTTTTTTAACTTAGGGAAAAAAAATAATTGGGAAAATTTATTAGATCCTGAAATAGAAAAAAAAATTAGAGCAGAATTTAATCGAGAAATGAAAGAATTAGGTTACATTTAAAGATCTTCTTCTCTTGGAATTTTAAATATTACTTTTTCAACTGAAATATTTTTTTTTACATTTCTTATTAAAAAATTAACTTCATTGGAATACGCATCTATTGTTTTCCAACCTAAAATATCTAAAGATTTTTTATCAAAGAAGATTTTAAGTTTATTTGAATTATCTCCAGTTATTTCATAACCTATTATATTAAGATCAAATTCAGAAGGTTCATAATCTCTCATCAAGTTTAAAATATTTTCTTTATCAAGTATATAAAACAAAGGTGTTTTTTTTAGAGAATAGTAGTAAACTTTTTTGTATTTCTTTTGAACAATCGCAAATCTTTTTCCATCTGCAATTATAATTTTTTTTTTATTAGGATATTCGCATCTCATAAGAAAAGAATATTTAATATAACAGCTTCCAAATTCTATTTTTTCACCAATTTTTTGGGTAAAATCAAAGTATAAAGTATCTATTGTCTTATATTTATCTAAAAGTTTTGTTTGAAAACTTGACTGAGAGATGCCACTTGAGCACAGGTATAAAAATAAAATAAAAAAAGTTAAGTTAATTTTTTTTAGCAAAATAAACCTATAAAATTTCCCTTTTACCTACATGATTGGCCTGTCCTACAATACCTTCTTTCTCCATTGTTTCCATAATTCTGGCAGCTCGGTTATATCCAATTTGTAACTTTCTCTGTAAAAAGCTTGTAGACGCCTTTCCCTCAGCCTTAATTATATCTATTGCTTTAAAATATAATTCATCTTTTTCATCATTGTTGCCCTCACTGCCGCTTGTCTCATTATCCTTAATTAGTGTAATTTCATCAATATAATTTGGCTCACCTTGAGACCTCAAAAAACTATTAACTTTCTCTATTTCGGACTCTGAAACATAAGGTCCATGAATTCTGACTATTCTATTTGCAGAAGACATAAATAACATATCGCCTTTACCCAGTAGTTGTTCTGCCCCTTGCTCACCTAAAATTGTCCTGCTGTCAATTTTTGAACTCACTTGGAATGAAATACGAGTAGGAAAATTTGCTTTAATTGTTCCAGTGATAACATCTACACTTGGTCTCTGAGTTGCCATTATTATATGAATTCCAGCTGCTCGCGCCATTTGGGATAATCTCTGAATATAATTTTCTATTTCCTTTCCGGCTATCAGCATTAAATCTGACATTTCATCAACTATAACTACAATGTAGGGCATGTGTTTTTTATGTTTTGAATTGTAACCGTCTATATTTTTTACACCAACGCTTGTCATTAATTTATATCTATTTTCCATTTCTTTTACTGCCCATCCAAGTGCTGCTGTAGCCTTTTTTGCCTCAGTAATTACCGGACAAAGTAAATGTGGAATTCCTTCATAAGCTGACAATTCTAACATCTTAGGATCAATTAAAATTAAATTACATTTTTCTGGGGTATATTTATAAAGTAAAGACAATATTATAGTATTAATACATACAGATTTTCCCGAACCCGTTGTTCCCGCTATTAAAAGATGAGGCATTGCAAAAAGATCACCAACTATAGGAACTCCAGAAATACTTTTTCCTAAGGCTATAGGTAATTTTACTTCTTTTTTATAAAATTTTTCATCTGAGATAATTTCATTTAAAAACACTTTTTCTCTTTTTGCATTTGGTATTTCTATACCAATTGTATTTTTGCCAGGTATAGTAGCTACTCTTGTAGATATTGAACTAGTATTTCTTGCTATATCATCAGCTAAGTTAACTATTTTTGAAACTTTTATCCCTGATGCGGGTTCGAATTCATTCAGGGTAACTACAGGCCCGCAGCTTATATTTTTTATTTTACCCTCCACTCCGAAATCAAGTAAAATTTTTTCTAAAAATTCTGAATTTTTCATTAATTCTGTATCATTAATATTTTTTTTATTTTTTAAATCAGGATTTTTTTCTAAAAAATTTAATACAGGTAATTTAAAATTATTTTCATTTTTTTTATATTTATTTTCTTTACTTGTTGAAAAAGGCAAAATAGGCTGTTTCTCTTTTACAATATTTTCTTCAGAATCTTTTGGTTCTGTATAATCGGTAGAAACGTTAATATCGACTTCAGTGTTAGTTTTATTTTTATATAACAGATTAACAATTTTTCTTATGCCGAAATATGAGTAAAAAATTATTTTTGTTATTTCACCCATTTTTATACTTAAGCTTAAGATAAAAAATGCAAATGTAAGTATAATAAAGCCATAAATTACATATTGATTTTCTATGAGTGGACTAAAATAATAAATATTTTCCCTAATTATTCTGCCAACGAATCCCCCATTTCCATTATCAATTAACCAAAATGAATCGTTATAAAAGCTGTTTAAAACAATAGTTCCAAAAATTATGTAAACTAAAGTAAAAAAAATTTTCGTAGTAAAATTGCTTATTTTTTTTATTGTAAAAATTTTTAAACCCCAATAAAAAAAATTTATAACTATTAATATAGAAATTAGTCCTATGGACTGAAGTAAGAAATCAGAAATAACGCTTCCATAAAACCCTCCAATATTTTTAATTTCAGTATTTTCAGGTGAATAAATAAAATTTGGATCACTTGGAGAATATGTAACAATTGAGGCTAAAAGAAAAATACTGAAGAACATTAACAAAAGTCCCAGTAATTCTATTAGTCTATTTTTTAGAAAA
Organism: uncultured Pelagibacteraceae bacterium; assembly: GCA_902607525.1. GTDB lineage: Bacteria > Pseudomonadota > Alphaproteobacteria > Pelagibacterales > Pelagibacteraceae > AG-414-E02. The sequence goes on from CACLKK010000020.1 coordinate 11,987, forward strand.
TGATTGATTTTTATTAGAATTTGAGATTTCATTTTTATAAATCAGTTAATTAACTTTGTATCACTTATTAATAATTGTTAAAATTAATTTATAAAAAATATAATCATGAAAAACCAAAAAATTTGTATTATTGGAGGTAGCTTAACTGGACTAGTAACAGCTATTAGTCTTTCAAGACTAGGCTGCGACATTGACCTAATAACAGGTAATATTCATAAAAATCTAAAATCTAATAGAACAATTGCAGTTTCCCAAGATAATTTAAATTTTCTTAAAAAACTTAATATTTTTAAAAAC
>CACLKK010000021.1 GCA_902607525.1 uncultured Pelagibacteraceae bacterium
TTAAAGATATAAATACTTTAGTTTTAGGTGGGCATGGAGACACAATGGTACCACTGCCAGATCACACAACAGTTAATGGTAAACCATTAAAGCAATTAATTAAAAATGAAAAATTAGAAAAGATAATTGATAGGACACGAAAAGGTGGTGCAGAAATTATAAAATTTTTAGAAAAAGGCTCAGCATATTACGCTCCAGCAGCTTCTGGAGTAGAAATGGCAGAATCTTACATTAAGGATATGAAAAAAACTCTGCCCTGCGCAAGCTATCTTAACGGAGAGTATGGTGTTAACAATTTATACGCAGGTGTTCCTGTAATAATTGGAAAAAATGGAGTAGAAAAAGTTGTAGAAGTTAAGTTATCCGATAAGGAAAAAGAACAATTTAATTTATCAATTAAAGCTGTTCAAGAATTATATAAAACAGCAAAAAAGATAGATCCAGAACTATAAATTTTTATTTTTTTACTAAAACGAGTCTTCTTCCCATAGCAAAAATTTTTGGAAAAGATTTAGTTAAGATTAGATCCATAATATCTAATAGTTTGATAAAAAAACTATTCATAGGTATATAAAAAGTTTTAGAAGAAACACCACCAGAATTTAAAAAAATAAGGCATTCTGTTAATTTTTCATATTTTATTTCAAAATGCTTTCCTAAATTTTTATTAAAATCATCTTTATTATCAAAAATAAGATGTGGTACAGCAATATTACCCGCCCAAATATCATGCTCATCACTTTTTGGTTCTTTTTCATCCCAAACATTCATAGTAAAATCAAAACCTTCGTGCTTCATAATAATCGTTGCTAATTGAAAGGCGATTGAACAATAGGATTCGAATATTATTAATTTGCCTCCCTTTTTTAAAATTCTGTTCACCTCTCTGAAAAATTTAATTGGATATGGAATATGATGAATCATATTTGAAGCAATGACAAAATCAAAAGTTTCGCCATCAAAATTAGTATTTTGAGCATCAATATTTTTATAGTCAAGATGTTCATGATTACTTAAATCTGAAATTTTAAAATTTTTACTTTTTATAAATTCTTTTGAAAATCCTGGGCCCGAACCAAGTTCTACACCAAAATCATTAGGTTTAATAAATTCGTTCATCCAATCAAATCTTTTTTTTAATAAGAATTTTAAGTTTTTAGATTTGCTTTCTTTAAATAGCTTTATTGCCGCTTCAACATTTCCAATACTTTTCATTTTATTTTCTTCTTTGGAAAATTGTATTTTATTTAAAATTTTTAACATAAAATTTATTTTAAATAGCTATATAAAAAAATTAGTAACTGATATAAAAAGGAATATAAACTTTTTATTTGATAATCATATTAATTAATTCTAAATGAATTTAAAAATATTAAAATCTAATTTTTTATATATTGCATTTATTGGTATTTTCGCATTTCTAATTAATTGGATGAGTGGAAACCTAGGTGTTATGCCAATAGATACCTTTGCTTTTTTTGATACTGGTTTTAGTATTCTTAAAGGTAAGTACCCAATTAGAGATTTTTGGATATTCCAAGGTTTGTTTGTTGATTATCTGCAGGCTTTATTTTTTTTAATATTAGGGTCTAAGTGGTCTTCATATGTAATACACGCTTGTCTTTTTAATATTTTAATTTCACTAGTTACATATTTTACCTTTACTAATTTAAATCTTAGTAAATTTTATAGTTTTCTTTACGCACTAAGTGTCGCGACACTTTGTTATCCAGTCTCTGGTACACCGTTTGCATATCAACATTCGTTTATATTATCTTTAATTTCAATTTTTTTAATTTGTTTAGCAATTAAAAAACAATCAAATATTTTATGGTTTTTATTACCAGTGGTAATGGTTTTGGCATTTTTGTCTCAACAAACCCCTTCTTCTTATATTAATTTAGTTTTAATAATTGTAATTTTCTATTACTTTTTTACAAAAAAGAATTTTAATAATTTTAAATTTTTTATATCTGGAAGTTTTTTTATTCTATTTTGTTTTGCAATATTTCTAATAATTTCTAAGACACCATTGAAAGATTTTGTTTATCAATATATTTTATTTCCACTTACAGTTGGAGGTGCCAGAATTACTGATGATCAATCAGCTTTTACTAGTTTAGTAGATCAATTAAATTTTAATCGGTTAATAGGCGATTTTAAGTTCATTCATGTTTTTTTAGTACTGCTTATATTTGTAACTTTAAAAAATACATTTAATAAGTTTAAAAAAACAGATAATTATCTAATTTTAATAAATTCTTTAGTTATAGTTTCAACTTTTTTATTTATTTTTCATCAATTAATCACAGCTAATCAAATATTTATTTTCGCACTGATACCAATTTTAGCAGGATTTTTACACATCAACCTAGATACTATTAATAGCAAATATTATTTTAAGTTATTCGTAATTATAGTTGTTGCAATATCTACAATTAAATATCATTACAGATTTAATTTAGATAGAAAATTTATGGATCTAGAAAATATAAATTTAGAAAAAGCTATACCAGCCTCCGAGCTAAGTTTTAAGTTGAAAAATTTAAAATGGATTACGCCTTTAGAATATTCTAAAAATCCAAATAAAGAATTATTATTCATCAATGAAGCCATTGAACTTTTAAGAAAAGATGAAAGAAAAAAAGTTGTAATTACCCATTATCAATTTTTTTCTCTTGTTTTGGATGAAGATTTAAACATTTTAAATAGATGGTATCTTGATCATAATACCCATCCCACTGAGAATCATAAATATTTTAATTATTATAAGGATTTTGTAAATAAAAATTTAGAAAAAAATAACATTAAAGTTATTTATTTGGTAAGTTTTACTGAAAAAGAAATGGAATTTGATAGGATAAAAATATACTTTCCAGAAAAATGTTTTAAAAATAATTTTTTAGTAAAAAATAAACTTTCTTTTCACGAAATAAAAGATTGCGACTAATTAAATGAACATTCACGAGTATCAAGCTAAAGAAATTTTAAGAAATTATAAAGTTCCTGTTCCGAACGGAATAATGATTTTAAAATTAACAGAAATCGAAGAAAAAATTAAGAAACTAAATAAAAAAAGTTTAGTTATAAAAGCACAAATCCATGCAGGAGGAAGAGGTAAGGCTGGTGGAGTAAAATTGGTAAAAAATAAAGAAGATTTAATCAAAGAAGCAAAGATAATGTTTGGTAAGACTTTAATAACTCATCAGACTGGGCCAAAAGGGCAAAAAGTGAAAAAAATTTATATAGAAGAAGCAACAGATATTGATAAAGAATTTTATCTCTCATGTTTAGTCGATAGAAAAAGTTCTAAAATTGCATTTATTACTAGTTCTCAAGGAGGAACGGATATAGAAAAAATTGCATCCAAAAGTCCAGAAAAAATAACAACAATAAAAATAGATTTAAATAAAGAAATTAATAAAAAAGATATTGAAAATATTATCCGACCTTTTTCACTGAGCGAAACTCAAAAAAAAGATGCAAATAATTTAATTAATACTTTATTTAAAATATTTAAAGAAAAGGATGCAAATCTTATTGAAATTAATCCTTTAATTGTAAGTAAATCTGGGAAATTAATTTGTTTGGATGCGAAAATGAATTTTGATGATAACGCAATTTTTAGACAACCAAAAATACTTGAGCTTCGTGATTTAGATGAAGAAGACCCCAAAGAAGTTGAGGCAAGTAGACATGATTTGTCATACATAAAATTAAACGGATCTATTGGTTGCATGGTAAATGGTGCTGGTCTGGCAATGGCAACCATGGATATAATTAAATTGTACGGCTCTGAACCTGCCAATTTTCTTGATGTGGGTGGTGGCGCTTCAAAAGAAAAAGTTTCAGCGGCATTTAAAATTATATTATCAGATAAAAATGTTAAAGGAATTTTAATTAATATTTTTGGTGGGATTATGAGATGTGATGTGCTTGCACAAGGAGTTGTTGAAGCAGCAAAAGAAACTAAATTATCAGTACCATTGGTAGTTAGATTAGCAGGAACTAATGTAAAACTAGGTAAAGAAATATTAAAAAAATCTGATTTAAAAATTATATCCGCAAGCAATTTGGCGGATGCTGCTAAAAAAATAATAGATGCAACTAAATAGAAATGTCAGTTTTAATAAATAAAAATACAAAAGTAATTTGCCAAGGTTTTACTGGCGCACATGGAACTTTTCATTCTAAACAAGCCATTGCCTATGGAACAAATTTAGTTGGTGGAGTAACTCCAAAAAAAGGAGGACAAACTCATTTAGAAAGACCAGTTTTTAATACCGTTAGAGAGGCAGTTGATAAAACTAAAGCGAATGCAACAATGATTTATGTGCCTGCTAAATTTGCATCTCAAGCTATTATAGAGGCTATTGATAGTGAGATTCCTTTAATTGTTTGTATTACAGAGGGCATACCAATTTTAGATATGATAAGGGTTAAACAAAAAATTTCTAAATCTAAATCTCGTTTAATTGGGCCAAACTGTCCAGGAATTATTACTCCTAACGAATGCAAAATTGGAATTATGCCTGGAGAAATTCATAAAAAAGGTTCATGTGGAATAGTTTCGCGATCTGGAACACTAACATATGAAGCTGTTGCTCAAACGAGCGAAAATGGACTGGGTCAATCAACAGTTATAGGCATTGGAGGAGACCCAATTAACGGAACTAGCTTTATAGACTGTTTAGAACTTTTTTTTAAAGATGATGAAACCGAATCTATTTTAATGATTGGAGAGATTGGAGGAACTTCAGAAGAAGAAGCAGCTGAGTTTATAAAATCTTCAAAGATTAAGAAACCTGTTGTTGGATTTATAGCTGGTATAACAGCTCCACCTGGAAGAAGAATGGGACATGCAGGCGCTATTATATCTGGAGGAAAAGGAGGAGCAGAGGATAAAATAGAAAAAATGAAGTCTTGTGGTATTTTAATAGCAGATTCACCAGCTGAAATAGGAAAAACTTTATATGACAAACTTGCAAGATAGTTTTTTCAATTTTATAATGAGTAAAATTTATTTAACTTTAAATGACCTCTAAAAAAATTAATACGATTTTAGAACAAACTTCTTTTTTACATGGAATTAATAGTTCTTTTGTTGATGAGATTTATTTACAATATCTCAAAAACCCTTCAGCTATTCCTCAAAGCTGGGTTGAATTTTTTGATGGACTTGGCGAAGACAAAGAAGTAGTAAAAAAAGAAATACTCGGACCAACTTGGAGCCGTAAGAAAAATAATATATCAAAACAAAATTTTATTGAAAAAAATTTAGTAAAAGATAAACAGCAACCAACCAATGGAGAATCTGTTTCTCAAGAAAACTCTGAAGTACAGAAAAGTCAATCAGTAAAAGCTATTGCTCTAATTCGAGCATATAGAATTAGAGGACATTTAATAGCGAACTTAGACCCACTGGGCATGATGGAGAGAAAATATTTACATGAATTACATCCTGCAGATCATGGATTTAAAAAAGAAGATTATAATAAAAAAATTTATATTCACTCTTATATGAATCGTAGCTACGCAACAGTTAATGAAATACTTTCTTTTCTTAAAAAAACTTATTGTTCAACTATTGGTGTCGAGTATATGCATATTGCTGATCCAATTGAAAAAGTATGGTTTAGAGAGAGAATGGAAAAAGAAGAAAATAAACTAAAATTTACTGACAATGGAAAGAAAGCCATTTTAAATAAATTAATACAAGCTGAAGGTTTTGAAAAATATTTAGCAGTCAAATTTGTTGGCACTAAAAGGTTTGGTTTAGATGGAGCTGAATCTTTAATACCTGCGCTCGAACAAATCATTAAGCGTGGCGGGCAATTAGGAGTTAAAGAAGTAAAAATTGGCATGCCCCACAGAGGTAGATTAAATGTATTAGCTAACTTGCTTCAAAAATCCTATAAAAGAATATTTAATGAATTTGCTGGTGAATTTAATAGTACACCTACTGATTCTACTGGAGATGTTAAATATCATTTAGGAGCTTCATCAAATAGAGAATTTGATGGCAATTTAGTACATATAAGTCTAACGGACAACCCTTCCCATCTTGAAGCTGTTAACCCTGTAGTTTTGGGACAGGTTCGAGCTAAACAATTTTTTCATAAAGATAAAAACAGAAATAAAGTAATTCCTGTTTTATTGCATGGAGATGCAGCTTTTGCAGGACAGGGGGTTGTTGCTGAATGTTTTGCAATGTCTGGACTTCCTGGACATAATACTGGTGGAACTATTCATATAATAGTTAACAATCAAATAGGTTTTACTACAAATCCAAGATTTGCAAGATCAAGCCCTTACCCTTCAGATTTAGGAAAAGTAGTTGAGGCCCCAATACTACATTGCAATGGAGATGATCCTGAATCAGTCGTACATTGTGCAAAAATAGCGATTGAGTTTAGACAAAAATTTAATAAAGACGTCGTTATAGATATGATTTGTTACCGTAGATTTGGACATAATGAGGGAGACGAACCTTCTTTCACCCAGCCATTAATGTATAAAAAAATAAAACAACATCCTACTACCATAAATGTTTATGGAAATAAACTCATCAAAGAAGGCACTATTACTAAAGAGGAATTTAATAAAATGAAAACAGAATTTAAAAGTCTTCTTGATGAACAGTTCAGAACTGCAAAAAATTATAAACCAAAACTTGAGTGGTATGAAGGAGTATGGAGCAGATTTAAACCTGAAAGAGGTAAGGATAAAAGAGGTATTACAGGAGTACCATTAGATAAAATAAAAAAGATTGGAGAAAAAATAACTTATATCCCAAAAGATTTTGTAACTCACTCAACTATAAAAAAAATTTTTGAAAATAAAAAAAAAATGTTCCAAATCGGAAAAGGCTTTGATTGGGCAACAGCTGAACAGTTAGCTTTTGCCACTCTTTTAGATGAAGGATACCCTGTAAGGCTTTCCGGACAAGATTCTGGAAGAGGAACTTTTTCACAAAGACATTCAGTTTTAAGAGATCAAAATAATAGCAAGTATTACACGCCGCTAAATAATATTTCAAAAAAACAAAAACGTTTTGAGGTTATTGATAGTTTGCTTTCAGAATTTGCGGTGCTAGGTTTTGAACACGGTTATGCTCTATCAGAACCTACATCATTAGTTGTATGGGAAGCTCAGTTTGGGGATTTTGCTAATGGAGCTCAAGTAGTAATTGATCAATTTGTAGCATCTGGTGAAAGAAAATGGGCCAGAGCTAGCGGATTAGTAATGTTGCTGCCACATGGTTATGAAGGCCAGGGTCCAGAACATTCATCAGCAAGATTGGAAAGATTTTTACAATTATGTGCACAAGAAAATATTCAAGTTATTAATTGTACAACTCCAGCAAATTATTTTCATGCATTAAGAAGACAGATGCATAGAGAGTTCCGTAAACCTCTAATTATAATGACACCAAAATCTCTATTAAGAAATAAAAGATGCGTATCTAATATAGAAGATTTTACGAAAAAAAATTCATTCCATAGAATTCTACCAGATCATGCGGAAATAAAAGACTATGGTCTTATTAATCTTAGAAAAGATAAAGAAATAAAAAAAGTAATATTATGCTCAGGTAAAATTTATTTTGATCTTTTAGAAGCTAGAGAAAAAATAAAAAATGACAAGGTGTATTTTATCAGAATAGAACAATTATATCCGTTCCCTGTAAAAACTTTAGCAACAGAATTAAAAAGATTTAAAAAGAATGCAAAATTCTATTGGTGCCAAGAAGAGCCGCAAAATATGGGTGCATGGAATTCTGCCCGTAATTATATTGAATGGACGCTAAATTATATAGATGCTGAAAACAAAGAAGTAAGGTATATTGGAAGAAAACCAGCTGCTTCGCCAGCTACAGGGTATATAAAAAGGCATATTGACCAACAAAAGCAAATAGTAGAAAAGGTACTTATCTAGGAATGTCGAATCAAATTTTAGTACCATCTTTAGGAGAATCAGTAACAGAGGCCACCGTATCAAAATGGCTAAAGCAGGTTGGAGAAGAAGTAGATACCGACGAGCCTTTAGTAGAACTTGAAACAGATAAAGTAAATGTTGAGGTTCCTTCACCATTAAGCGGAACTCTATCCTCAATTAAAGTCAAAGAAGGTGATACAGTTGGAGTCGGAACTTTGTTGGGCCTTGTAAGCTCAGGAAAATCTGCCTCAAATAAAGAAACAGAGACAGAAGAAAAAAAACAACAATCATATGCACCACCAAAAAAAGCTGTTAAAAAAAATATTATTCAAGAACAAAAGAAAGAAAAAAAAATAATTTCCAAAAAAAAAGAAGAAGCTTTACCATTAAAGGAAGAAGTTGTTGAAGAAAACTCTAACGGAGCGTTAGTTTTAGATACTTTGGCAGAGGAAGAAATTATTCAGACCGAAGAAAAAAAATATATACCTCCCAAAGCTAAAAAACATTTAGCTCCTTCAGTAAGAAAAATTGTAGAAGAAAATAATATTGATTTATCAAAAATTGAAGGCACCGGAAAAGAAGGAAGAATTTTAAAAGGTGATTTAATTAATTTAATGGGCAATACACCTCAAGGATCAAAAAGAAAAATTACGCACGGACCTGAGGAACGTGTCAAAATGACAAGATTAAGGTTAACTATCGCTAAAAGATTAAAACAAGCACAAGATAGCGCAGCAATGTTAACTACATTTAATGAAGTTGATATGCAAAGTATTGCGCAAATGAGAGAAGATTATCAAGAAGATTTTAAAAAAAAATATTCAGTTAAATTAGGTTTTATGTCATTTTTTGTTAAAGCTTCAGTTGTAGCTTTAAAAAATTTTCCATCTGTAAATGCAGAGATAGAAGGAGATTCTATTATTTATAAGAATTACTATAATATTTCTATAGCAATAGGAACAAATAGAGGGTTGGTTGTCCCAGTATTAAAAAAAGCAGACGAGTTATCTTTTGCTGATATAGAAAGAAATATATTTTTATTATCAGAAAAGGCACAAAAGGGTAAAATTACAATTAACGATCTTCAAGGTGGAACCTTCACTATTAGCAATGGAGGAATCTATGGTTCGATGCTTTCCACGCCGATATTAAATCCGCCTCAAACAGGTATTTTGGGCATGCATAACATTGTAGAAAGGCCTGTAGTAAAGGAAAACAGTGTTGTTATAAGACCTGTAATGTATCTGGCCTTGTCATATGACCATAGAATAATCGATGGTAAGGAAGCTGTTTCTTTTTTAAAAACAATTAAAGAGTGTCTTGAAGAACCGCGTAGACTATTTTTAGATCTTTAATAATGAATAATGATTTCGATGTTGTTGTAATTGGAGCTGGTCCTGGAGGATATGTTTGTGCAATAAGATCAGCGCAGCTGGGCCTCAAGACTGCTTGTGTGGAGGCAAGCGAAACTCTAGGTGGAACTTGTTTAAATGTTGGCTGCATACCATCAAAAAGTCTACTTAATTCTTCCGAAATGTACCACAAAATTCAAAAAGAATTTAATAACTTAGGAATTGAAATTAGCAGTGTAAAACTAAATCTTTCAAAAATGATGAATAACAAAAAGAAATCAATATTAACTTTAACAAAAGGAGTAGAATTTTTATTTAAAAAAAACAAAATTTCTCATTTAAAAGGTAAGGGCTATATATTAGATAAAAATACAGTAAGAGTTACCGATAGTTCAGGTAAAAAAAACAATTATAAGACTAAAAATATTGTAATAGGAACGGGTTCAATTCCAACATCTTTACCAGGGATCAAAATAGATGAAAAAATTATAGTTTCATCAACTGGAGCATTATCTTTTGAAAAAGTTCCTAAAGATTTAATTGTTATAGGGGGCGGCTATATAGGTTTAGAACTTTCAAGTGTGTGGAAAAGATTAGGTTCAAACGTTACAGTGATTGAATTTTTAGATCATATTACTCCAGGTATGGATAAAGATATTTCAAGTGAATTTTTAAAAATTCTTACTAAACAGGGCATTAACTTTAAATTAAATTCAAAGGTTACAGGAGTTAATATAGTAAAAAACAAAGCAATTGTAGATTTTACAGATAATGGGACAGCAAAAAGAGAAAGGCTAGAGAGCGATAAAGTTTTGATTGCGATAGGAAGAAAGTCTAATTTAGGGGATGATGTAGTTAAATTAGGCATTAAACAAAATAATAATAAAATTCAAGTTAATGAAAAACTCGAGACATCAATTAAGAATATTTATGCTATAGGAGATGTTATAGATAAAGGCCCAATGTTAGCTCATAAGGCCGAAGACGAAGGTATAGCAGTGGCAGAAATAATTGCAGGCCAAGCAGGGCATGTTAATTATAACGTTATTCCTGCTGTTATTTATACTTCACCTGAAGTTGCAAGCGTTGGTAAAACTGAAGAGCAACTTAAAAAAGAAAAAATTAAATATAAAGTTGGAAAATTTCCATTTTTGGCTAATTCTAGAGCAAAAGTTAATTCAGACACCGAAGGATTTGTCAAAATAATAGCTGAGGAAAAAACGGATAAAGTGCTAGGAGTTTCAATAATAAGCTCTCTAGCAGGAACAATGATCGCAGAATTAGCTCTCGCAATGGAATTTGGTGCAAGTGCTGAAGATATAGCAAGAACTTGTCATGCTCATCCCACTCATAGTGAGGCAGTAAAAGAAGCAGCTATGGCAGTTGATAAAAGACCAATTCATTTCTAATATCTGTAGGAAGCATGATTAAAAAAGCAATGATCCTTGCAGCCGGGTATGGTAAGCGAGTTCATCCATTAACTCTTAAGTGTCCTAAACCATTATTAAAAATAGGAAATGAAACATTATTATCCAAAACATTAAAATTTCTCGAGGCCGCAGGCATAAATAGTGTTGTAATTAACGTCCACCATCTTTCAGAACAAATTATAGATTATGTTAACAGTAAAAAATTTAATTTAACTATAACTATAGTTAAAGAAAAAGAACAAATCTTAGATACTGGAGGAGGAGTATTAAATGCACTTAAATATTTTAACGAAAGTTTTTTGTGCATAAACCCTGATACTATTTGGAGTTTAGATTATGTAAAGGAGTTTAAGAAAATGGAAAACGATTTTTATTTAAATGATAAAAATTGTTCTATCCTTGTTGTAAACAAGGTTAAAAGTTTTGACAAAAAGTTGAAGGGAGATTTTAATTTGAAAAATAATTTAATTAACAAAGAAAATAAAGAAGACTTAAAATATATCTATACGGGTCTACAAATTATGAAACCTAAGATTTTTTCAAATGTAAATGAAAAAGTTTTTTCAATGAATAAAATTTGGGTAGAATTAATTAAAAAAAAAGAATTATTTGGTATGGAAAGCAATATCAATTTTTTGCATGTAAGCAGTTTAGATGTTTATAAAAATCTAAACATTAAATAATATCTTTTTAGCTCTTTTTTTATCAAGATATTTAAAATCATTCACCTTTAAGTTTTGATCAAAATTTATTAACAATGGATTTCCTGTAGGCACTTCAAATTCAATAATTTTATTTTCAGAAATATTAAAAAGTTTCATTAATAATGCTCTACAGCTATTTCCATGAAATACAATTAAAACATTCCTTTTTACTGAAATTAGTGGTTCTATTTTTTCTTTATAGTATGGCAATACACGTTCATAAGTATCTTTCAAAGATTCACTAGAACTATTTGAATCAATTTTATTTTTATATGGATGTTTTGCATCCATTACAGGCGGACGAATATTATATGATCTTCTCCAAATTTTTACCTGCTCATTACCATATTTTTTTATAATCTCATCTTTATTTAGAGAAGTGAGATTGCCATAATTTCTTTCATTTAATTTAGAAGTTTTATTAATCTGAGCATTTTTTTCATTTAAAACTTTCAAGATTATGTCTAAGCTATTTACAGCTCTTTTTAACTCTGAAGTAAAAAATGCATCGAATTTAATATTAAGGTCTTTAATTAATTGTCCAGCGTGTTTAGCTTCCGACTCTCCTTGTTCCGTTAAGCCAATATCTGCCCAACCAGTGAATCTTCTTTCTTTATTCCAGATGCTTTGTCCATGTCTGACTAAAATTAGATTACTCATTTGTATAAAATATAATACGACTCATTATAAATATTGTATATTAATGGAATGATTAGAATTTTAGTATCTATTTTTCATATCTCAATATTATTTTTAATAGTTATTTCACTTTGGCCTGGCAGTTTGCTTGGCTACTTGTTTTATGGAGATTGGGGACAACAACCTGATTTAATTCAAAATCCTTTTGGGACGACAA
>CACLKK010000022.1 GCA_902607525.1 uncultured Pelagibacteraceae bacterium
CTTCTGATCCAGTTCTATTTAAAGCATAAGTAATTGTAATATAGTCGTTTTCACTTAGCCAAATTATATGTGGAACAAGAATTAGAAAAAATGGGACAAGTGAAATTAAGCATCTAAACCTGAATTGTTTTTTTATTATAAGATAAATAAAAAATACATCTATTGCAGCTAGTAAATATATAAATAAATATTTTGATAAAATACCGAGAGCAGCAAATAAACCAAAAAGTAGCCAATCAACATAAGCATCACTTTTTATTCCCTTCCAACAATAATAAACTGAAAGTGCCCAGAAAGGTAGTTGACAGACATTTACATTAAATTCTGGTGAAGTAAAATTATAAAAATATATTCCTTCCAGTAAAAAAACTGATACTAGACTAAGAGTCTTGTTTTGAAAAAAATCTAGCGAAAATTTCCAAATTACAATAAAACTCAATATAACAAATAACTGACTAAGAAAATAATAAGACCAATCTTGATTGCCAAATATTTGAAAAAAAATTCCTGGAAACCATGAGCTTAATGGTGGATGTTTTTCCCATCCCATGGGCCAACCATTACTCCAAGCAATTGCTTCAATAACATCTAGTGGAAGATTTTGATTTGAAATAGAAGGTACTAAGGTCCAAATAATTAAATGGCTTAGTAAAAAAATTGTTAAAATTTTATTGTAATCGTTTTTTCTAATTTTCATGCTTAGAATTTATACAAGTTTATGCCTCTTGACACCTGTAAAAACGTAAATATACTCACCCACCTTAAATAATTTAATTCGTAGTGAGTTATGGTTAAAAAATATATCCCAAATGAAAAAGAAAAATATATGTGTGAAAAACACAAAAAATTCTTCAAAAAAAAATTGATAGAATGGAAAAATGAAATAATGGAATCTAATGCTAAAGGATTGTATTTAAATGATGTAGATAGAGAAATTTCTTCGGCCGACATTATTGATCAAGCATCTTCTCAAACGGAAAAAACGGTTGAAATGCGTACATTAAATAGACAAATGAAACTCTTATCTAAAATTAACAAAGCTATTAAAAGAATAGATGACAATACTTATGGTTATTGTGAAGAAACAGGTGAACCAATAGGATTAAAAAGATTAATTGCAAGACCTATAGCAACTTTATCTATTGAAGCTCAAGAAAAACATGAAAAAAATGAGAAAATATTTGCTGATTTATAAATTAAGCTTTAGGAATTTTTTCTCCCTTTTTTAGACAATCGTAACCTTTTATCACTGCTTTTCTTTCAGAAATTTTCTCATACCATTTGCATAAGTTATTAAACTTTTTTAATCCAATATCATGCCAATCATGCCGAGCTATCCATGGAAATGTTGCTATATCAGCAATTGAATATTCTTGTCCTGCTAAAAAATCTGATGTTGATAAATGATCATCTAAGTCTTTATAAAGTCTTTTTGCGATATTAAAATATCTTTCTTCACCAAATTTGCTTTTTCCAGAATTATAATAATGAAACTGATGATGTTGTCCTAACATAGGACCAATATCTCCCATTTGAGCCATTAACCATTGGTTAATAAGATTCCTATTTTTAATGTTATAAAATTTTCCACTTAATTCTGCTAAATAAATTAAAATTGCTCCTGATTGAAATAAACTAACTTTGTTTTTGTGATCAGTTATTGCTGGTATTTTGCTAAGAGGACTTATTTTTCTAAATTCAGAATTAAATTGCTCACCTTTAATAAGATTTATTTCTTTTATTTTATAATCAAATTGTATTTCTTCCAACATAATGGATATTTTTCTTCCATTAGGTGTACTTGCATAAAATAACTCAATCACTTTTCTTGACCCCTAATTTTTCCTGAATATTTTTAGAGGTAGTGGTAAATTCAAATCTATATTTTTCATTAGGTCTAGCTAGTTTGAAACAAGCTCTAGCTGCAAGAGCCCCTTCATGAAAGCCTGATAAAATTAATTTAAGTTTACCTGGGTAAGTACAAATATCTCCAATAGCAAAAATACCTTCTTTGTTTGTTTGAAAATTTTCAGTATTTACTGGTATTGTTTTTTTGTTCAAATTTAATCCCCATTCAGCAATTGGACCTAATTTCATTATTAAACCAAAAAAACCTAAAAGAAAATCGGTTTTAATTTCTTCTGTCTTGCCATTTTCACTTTTAATAGTTATTGAATTAATTTTATCCTTACCGCTTATGGACTGAATTTGAAATGGCGTTTTTATTTTTACTTTACCTTCTTTTTCCAATTTTCTAATTAATTGAGCGCTGTGTTCAGCGCCTCTAAATTCACTTCTTCTATGAACTAGGGTTATATCGGCAAATTTTGATAATTCAATTGCCCAGTCTAAAGCTGAATCTCCGCCACCAAAAATACAAACTTTTTTACCTTTAAAAAAATTTTTGTCTTTGACTGAATAAAAAATTTCCTTATTTTCATAAAGATCAGCTTCTTTAATTGAAAATTTTCTAGGTTCAAAAGATCCAACTCCGCCAGCAATAATAATATTTGGTGAAATAAAAATTTTATTTTTGTTTGTCTTAATTTTCCATTGATTATTTTCTTTTGAAATTTCCTGAACTCTTTCATTTAAATGAAAATTAGTTTGGAAAGGTTTAATTTGTTCTAATAAATTCTTTGTTAAACTTTCCCCCGTACATTTTGGTATTGCGGGAATATCGTATATAGGTTTATCTGGGTATAACTCTATACATTGTCCACCCACTTTATCTAAGTTGTCTACTATCTCTGCCTTAAGCCCTATAATTCCTAATTGATGCACAGCAAATAAACCAACTGGACCTGCTCCAATCACCAAAACATCTGTTTTAATCATATTTTAATTATCCTTGTTTTGATGGCATTTTTACGACTAATCCATCTAACGCATCAGATACGGTAAGTTGACATGACAACCTACTTAATTTCTTAGGTTCAAAAGCCATATCGAGCATGTCTTCTTCTGCGCTTTCTTTTTCAGGTAATTTATCAAACCATTTTTCATCTACGTAAACATGACAAGTAGCGCAGGCACAAGATCCTCCACAGTCAGCATCTATTCCAGGAATATTATTTTGCACAGCTCCTTCCATTACAGTAAGTCCATTTGCAACTTCCAATGTATGAGATTTTCCACTGTGTTCAATATACGTAATTTTTGCCATGGTATGAGGACTTAGATATAGGCTAAATAAAATAATGCAATAGATAAAATGATATGTTTTAATACTTTACGAGATTTTGCTTATGACGACAAAATATCAAGACATTTATCAAAAATCTATTCAAGACCCTGAGAGTTTTTGGTCAGAAGTAGCGAATGATGTTTTTTGGTACAAAAAACCTTCAAAAATTTTAAATTCAGATAGCCCTCCTTTTTATAAATGGTTTCAGGATGGAGTTACAAATACTTGTTATAATGCTGTTGATTTGCATATAAAAAATGGAAATGGAAAAAAAACAGCTATAATCTATGACAGCCCAATAACTAATTCACAAAAAAAAATATCTTATGATCAATTAAAAGATCAAGTTTCAATTTTTGCTGGAGCTTTAGTAAATCATGGCATTAAAAAAGGAGATAGAATTATTATTTATATGCCTATGATACCTGAAGCAGTAGTTGCTATGTTAGCTTGTGGAAGAATTGGAGCTGTTCATTCTGTAGTGTTCGGTGGCTTTGCTCCAAATGAGCTTGCTAGCAGAATAGATGACTCTAAAGCAAAAATAATTTTATCAGCATCATGCGGTTATGAACCTGGAAGAACAATTGAATATAAGCCGTTATTAAAAAAAGCAATTGAACTAGCAAAACATAAACCAGAAAAATGTATTATCTATCAGAGAAAAGATTTTAAAGTTAATTTAGATAAAAATGAAATTGATTGGAATGATGCAATAAAAGATGCAAAACCTGCAGAGTGTGTTGAGATGAAAGCGAACGACTATGCTTATATTCTTTATACGTCTGGTACAACAGGTGTCCCTAAAGGAATTGTTAGAGACATTGGTGGACACATCGTTGCTCTAAAATGGACAATGAAAAATATTTATAACATTGATCCAGATGATGTTTGGTGGTCAGCAAGTGACATAGGTTGGATAGTAGGACACTCTTATATTGTTTATGCCCCACTCTTTCATGGATGTACAACAGTCCTATTTGAAGGAAAGCCTGTGGGTACACCAGATGCTGGGGTTTTTTGGAGAATTATTTCTGAACATAAAGTAAAATCACTTTTCACCGCTCCAACAGCTTTTCGAGCAATAAAAAAAGAAGATCCTAATGGAAATTTTTTTAAAAAATACGATTTATCTTCTTTTGAATCTTTATTCCTTGCGGGTGAAAGAGCGGACCCAGATACATTAAAATGGGCAGAAGGTTTATTAAAAGTTCCTGTTATTGATCACTGGTGGCAAACAGAAACGAGTTGGGCTATTAGTGCAAACTGCGCAGGAATAGGACTAGAAAAAACAAAATATGGATCCGCATGTAAACCGGTTCCAGGTTATGATGTAAAAATATTAAAGAGTGACGGTAAAGAAGCTAAACCAAATGAAATGGGTGATGTTGTTGTGAAACTTCCTCTCCCCCCAGGAACTTTTCCAACCCTTTGGGGTGCTGATCAAAGATATAAAGAAACTTATATGTCAAACTATCCTGGCTACTATCAAACATATGATGCAGGACACATTGATGAAGATGGTTACGTTTGGATTATGTCACGAACCGATGACATCATTAATGTTGCCGGTCATAGATTGTCAACGGGTGCCATGGAAGAAGTTTTAGCTGAACATAAAGATGTTGCGGAATGCGCAGTCTTAGGGATTGCAGATAAATTAAAAGGACAATTACCCATTGGTTTATTAACCCTTAAAGCAGGTGTAACTAAAAGCCATGAAGATATTTCAAAAGAATGTGTGCAAATGATTAGACAAAAAATTGGTCCCGTTGCAGCTTTTAAAACTGCGATTGTTATAAAAAGACTTCCTAAGACAAGATCAGGCAAAATATTAAGAGGTACAGTAAGAAAAATAGCCGATAGCGAACCCTATAAAATGCCGGCAACTATTGATGATCCTGCTATACTTGATGAGATAAAAGGGGATTTAAAAAAACATAACATACTAAAATGAAAAAAATATTTATAATTCTAATTTGTTTATTAATTGCAAACACTGCATTTGCGGGGTTTAGATCCCCATTAAAAGTAATGAAGCAAAAATATGGAATTCATAAAGATGCTGAGTTAATAAAAATTCAATCATATTATGCGGATGATTATTTGGAAATAAAAGAAGGGCGATATAAAGATCGCCCAGTCAAGGTGGATGCGTTAATTCATTATCCCAAGGGTGAAGGTCCGTTCCCAGTTTTAATAATAGTTCATTCAAGCGGTGGACCTTCTGATTTTATGGATGAATGGTATAAATATTATAGAAAGCAACTAAAGCCATTGTTAAAAATGGGAATAGCGGTAATGTACTTAGATAATTTTTCTGGAAGAAGTGTAATAAATACATACGCAAGTCAACAGCATGCAACACATTGGTCAACTTATATTGATGCATTTATGGCTCTTGAACATTTATCAAAAGATCCAAAAATTAATATAAAAAAAGTTGGTATTTCTGGTTATTCACGAGGTGGGATAATTTCACTTATGATTTCTGAAAAAAGATTAAGAGATGCAATTGTAAGTGAAGATTTATATTTTGCTGCTGCACAACCTAGATCTCCAGATTGTTGGAGTATAGGAATGTTTAGAAATCCTCAGCCGATAAAAGAAACTAAAACCTGGATGGTTCTAGGTGGTAAGGATGACTATACACTAGCAAAAAACTGTGTAATCCAAGGCGAAAAAATTAAAGCAAATGGAGGAGATATAGAAATAACAGTTAAAAAAGGATGGGGTCATGGGTTCCTTGGTAATTGGAAAGCTTCATATCAGGAAGAACCACAAACTTTTTATAATTGTCCACCTTACTATACAGAAGATGATGGAAGCTGGAACAAGGAACAGATGGATCTTATGATAAAACATGGTGAAGTTAAATCTGAAGAAGAATATCATAAGCTTTTTAAAGAGGATAAAAGATTATTTCTTGTAAAAAACTGGGATGCTTACTATGCCGAAAAATGTATTGGTACTGGTGCTCACGAAGGTGGAAATAAATGGGGATCGTTCAGAAAGGATTACTTTAAGTTTTGGAAAGAAAATCTACTCTAAAATTTTAACGGTTTACCATTCGCTTTTTCAATAAGCTTACCATCCCAAACAATTGCTTTTCCATTTACAATTGTTCCTAAAGGAAAACCTTTTACTTCATAACCATCAAATGGTGTCCAGCCACATTTGCTTGCAATCCAATCATTTTTAATAACTTTTTTCATATTCATATCCACGATAGTTAAATCAGCATCGTACCCTTCTTTAATGTAACCTTTGTTTTTTATTCCAAAAATTCTTACTGGATTTTCACAAACTAATTTTATGAATTGATTTAAGGTTAATTTATTATTGTTCACATGATTAAGCATAAGTGGAACTAGGGTTTGAACTCCCGGCATTCCTGATGGAGTTTGAGGATATTCTTTCTTTTTATTTTCTAAGCTATGAGGAGCATGATCTGAACCTATGGTATCAACCACACTATCCTTTACTGCCTTCCAAAGCATATCTTGGTGTTTCTTTTCTCTAATGGGAGGATTCATTTGCGCAAGCGATCCTAATAATTTGTAACACTGTGGAGCACTTATAGTTAAGTGTTGTGGAGTAATTTCAAAAGTAACATTGCCTTTATACCTTGATAAAAATTCTACTTCTTCTTTTGTCGTTACATGTAAAACATGAATTTTTTTATTATAACGTTCAGCAATTTTTACTACTCTTCTAGTTGAAGACATTGCACATTCTTCATTTCTCCAAATTGGATGAGAACTAACATCGCCTTTTTTTATAAATTTTTTTCTAAGATTTAAAATTTCCTCATCTTCAGAATGAATAGCAACAACTTTAGAACTATTTGAGATAACTTTTTCGATATCTTTTTCATCTTTAACTAAAAGATTTCCTGTGGAAGAACCTGCAAATAATTTTACCCCACAACATCCTTCAAGCTTATCTACCTTTTGTAAATCTTCCATATTTTGTGGGGTTGCTCCAAAATAAAAAGCATAATTAGAAAACATTCTGTTTTTAGCCAAACTAAGTTTTTTTTTGAATTCTATCTCATTAGATGTAGGAGGATTTGTATTAGGCATCTCAAAAACAGAAGTTATCCCTCCTAAAACAGCTGCCTTACTTCCTGACTCTAAATCTTCAACATCTGTAGAGCCCGGTTCTCTAAAATGAACTTGAGTATCAATCAGCCCGGGTAAAATTACTAAATTTTTAGCATCTAAAACTTTTTCATTAGAAGTAGAATCTATTTTACCTATAGTTTTAATGATTCCTTCAGAAATACCTACATCAGCATTTTTAAACTGACCTTCAATAAAACATTTGCCATTTTTTAAGATAAGATCAAAAGTAGCAGGCATTTTGTACTCTTTTAATATATTATAGATATATAATTTGCAAATATGGAAAAAAGTGAAGTTATAATTCTGGAAGATCGTGGATTTATAGAAGTAAAAGGCGTTGAAGCTAAAGATTTTTTACAAAATATAGTCACCAACGATATAGAAAAAGTAACTGACCAATTAACAGTTTTCTCTTCGATACTAACTCCTCAAGGTAAATATTTGTTTGATTTTTTTGTATTAAAACTAAAAGATAGCTATCTTCTTGAGTGTGAGAAAAAATCAACAGATAAAATTATTAAGCTATTAAACTACTACAAGTTAAGATCAAAGGTTGATTTTGCTGATCTAACTGAAAAATATGTAGCATTAGTAATTTCTTTAGAAAAATTTAAAGAAATAAATAATTCTGACTTTTCAATTGGCAAAACAACAAGTTATCGTAACGATCCAGTTTATATTGATCCAAGAAATAGTAATTTAGGTGCAAAGCTAATATCAAAACTAGAAAATATGCATTTAACAATTAAAAAATTAAATTTAACAATTAGTGATAAGAAAAAGTATTATAATAAAAGTTTTGAATTAGGAATACCTCAAATTGACTTAGATAAGTTAAGAGAAAAAGTTTTTGGTATCGAAAATAATTTAGATGAATTAAATGGAATTGATTTTAAAAAAGGTTGTTACGTAGGGCAAGAAAATACATCAAGAATTAAACTAAGAAATAAATTAAGGAGAAGAATATTACCTGTTCAAAAAATTACAGGGGAAATTTCTGAAAATGATATAATCAAATATAAAGATAATGACATTGGAAAAATTATGATAGATAAGCCTTATTCTTTTGCCTTAGTTAAAGTAGTTGATCCTGATTTAAATGAATTTAATAATAATGAACTTGTATGCGGAAATTCCAAAATTAAAATAGTAAAACCTGATTGGATTACTTAAACTTTTGAAATCCATTCCATTTTTTTTTCTTCAGTTAAAAAAGATGCTTTAAATGAGTTAATAATCAAAGTTTTTATATCATCAATAGAAAGGTTTAAGGCAGATTGAATTTCGATTAAATTTTTATTTAAATAACCTCCAAAATAGGCGGGATCATCAGAATTTACCATTACCATTAATTTTTTGTCTAACATTTTTTTCAAATTATGTTCCTTGAGTTTATTAAAAACACGCAATTTTATATTTGAAAGAGGACAAACTGTTAAAGGCGTTTTGTCTTTACATAATTTTTCAACTAGTATTTTGTCATGAAGACATTGAACTCCATGATCAATTCTTTTTACATTAAGAAGATTTATCGAATCCCAAATATATTCTGGTGGCCCTTCTTCACCCGCATGAGCAAATGTTAAAAAACCTTTTTCTATTGATTTTTTAAATAATTTTTGAAATTTGCTTGGTGGATTCCCTATTTCAGATGAGTCTAATCCAACACCAAAAATTTTATCTTTGTGAACTATAGCATGATCTAACATCTCAAAACCAGATTTTTCACTAAGATGTCTCAAGAAACACATTATAATTTTGAAACTTAAACCAAATTCCTTGTTAGCTTTTTGAAGAGCTTTATAGATCCCATTTATAACGATTTCAAAATTAATGCCTCTGTTAGTGTGTGTTTGCGGATCAAAAAAAATCTCTGTGTGAACTATGTTATCTTCTTTGCATTTTAGTGCGTAAGCCCAAGTGAGATCAAAAAAATCTTCCTCCTTAATTAAAACTTTTGATCCTTCATAATAAATTTTTAGAAAAGACTCGAGGTTACTGAAATTATAAGCTTCTTTAACCTCTTTAATATTTTTAAAAGGAATAAAAATATTATTTTTTTTAGCTAATTTAAACATATGATCAGGTTCTAAAGTACCTTCAATATGCAAATGCAATTCGGTTTTAGGAACTTTTTTTATAAATTCAACAATATTCATAATTTATTGGTGCGGTTGAGAGGATTTGAACCTCCACGACATTGCTGCCATAAACCCCTCAAGCTTACGTGTCTACCATTCCACCACAACCGCACTATGCGTCACATTAAATGAATGACAAATTATCTTCAAGTTGGTAGATTTTCTTTATGGAAATTAGTGAACAAATCAAAAAAGAAACCGATCCAATTTATCAAAAAGTTTCTAAAGTTATCCCTGAAGTTGAGTGGGCATTTCACGCCCCGTTAATTCATAAAATTAACGTGCTTAAAAAACAAAAGAATGCAGTTATATTAGCTCATAACTATCAAACACCTGAAATTTTTCATGGAGTTGCTGACATTGCAGCTGACTCATTGGCTCTCGCAGTAGAGGCGGAAAAAACTAATGCCGATATTATTATTTTATGTGGAGTTCATTTTATGGCTGAAACTGCAAAATTAATGAATCCAAACAAAAAAGTTTTGCTTCCTGATATGGGAGCCGGATGTTCCTTAGCATCATCAATTACTGGAAAAGATGTAAGAATGTTAAAAGAAAAATATCCGGGCGTACCAGTTGTAACTTATGTAAATACATCTGCAGAAGTTAAAGCTGAATCAGATGTCTGTTGTACATCAGCTAATGCAGTCAAAGTTGTTGAATCTCTGGGTACAAATAAAGTTATATTCCTGCCTGACCAATATATGGCAAAATATGTACAGTCAAAAACAAAAGTTCAAATTATCTCTTGGATAGGAACTTGTATAGTGCATGAAAAATTCAGTGCACAAGAAATTAAAGATATAAAAAAACAAAATCCTGAAATCAAAATACTTACTCATCCAGAATGTCCTCCTGAAGTTATTGCAGCTTCAGATTTTACTGGATCTACTTCAGGAATGAGCAAATATGTAAAAAATAATCAACCAAAAAAAGTCATGCTAGTTACCGAATGTTCTATGAGTGATAATGTTCAAGTTGACAATCCGAAAGTACAATTTATTAAGCCATGTAATTTATGTCCTTATATGAAAAAAATTAGTTTACAAAAAATATTGGAGTGCCTAGAAAAAGAAACCAATGAAATTCTTATACCTGAAATAATTATAAAAAAAGCTCAAAGAGCTGTTGAGCGTATGGTAGCAGTAGGACGCAGTCATTAAAACGTGTTAATAAAAAAAATTGTAAAACAAGCAATGTCAGAAGATTTAAGACCTTCTGGCGATGTAACTACACGACTCATAAAAAACAATACGAAAATAAAAGTAAAAATTGTTTCGAACGAAAGTGGTGTGGTTGGTGGTTTAAATTTTGCAAAAGAAGCTTTTACATATTCAGATAAAAAAATTGTTTTTAAAACAAAGACTAAAGATGGAAAAAGAATAAAAAAAGGTAGGGTTATTGCAATAATATATGGAAAACCTAAAGCAATTTTAAAAAGCGAAAGAGTTGCTCTCAATTTTTTAAGTCTTATCTCAGGAGTAGCGACGATAACAAGAAAATTTGTTGACAAAATTAAAGGTAAAAACTGTAAGATTTGTTGTACTAGAAAAACAGCGCCGAATTTAAGATCAATACAAAAATATGGGGTTAAGCTAGGAGGCGGTCTGAATCATAGGTTCAACCTAAGTGATGAAATTTTAATAAAAGATAATCATATTTCTGTAGATGGAAATATTGAAAAATTAGTTAAAAGAGCTGTAAAAAATAAAAAAGGAAAAAAAATTACAGTTGAAGTGGATAATTTAAATCAACTTAAAAAAATCTTAGGTTTAAAATTTAATAGAGTATTATTTGACAACATGACGGAAAAAAATATTAAAAAAGGAATACGATTAGTAAAAAATAAATATGAAACAGAAGCTTCAGGAGGAGTTTCTTTGAAAAATGTAAGGAAAATTGCTGCTTGTGGAGTTAAAAGAATATCAGTAGGGCAAATTACCCATAGCGCTCCAAGTATTAGTTTTAATTTAGAAATTTAGATTTAAATAGTTTTCTGTGTTTTGTTGATCTGCCTCTTACTCTTTTTCTCCACAAAAGATAACTTTTTCTTTTAAGATTTGTTCTCATAATTTTAATAACTTCTTTTTCATTTAAACCTGTTTTTTTTTTTATTTCCTCAAAAGATATTCTATCAGCCCAAGCCATTCCTATTACTTCATCTATAGACATGTGATTATTTCTTTTTTTTTAAATATGCTTGAGCTGCAGCTAAACGAGCTATTGGAACTCTATATGGAGAACAAGATACATAATTTAATTTGGCCTTTTCACAAAACTCAATACTGGCTGGATCACCTCCGT
>CACLKK010000023.1 GCA_902607525.1 uncultured Pelagibacteraceae bacterium
AGCGCTGCTGTAATTGGTCTTGGGTTTACTAAATCTTGAGGCATAGCAGATTCTACCTCTAATAATGTCGACATTTTTTCTTTTATTGCTCTTTCCATTCTTAAAATTCCAATTCTAAATTGATTTTCAACAAGCTCCCCAACAGATCTGACTCTTCTGTTGCCCAAGTGATCTATGTCGTCAACATCACCTTTGCCGTCCTTAAGTTCAAGCATATGTTTTATTATCTCAATAATATCATCATTTCTAAGAATGGTGATGTCCTCACTACATTTAAGATTAAGTTTATTATTTAATTTAACTCTTCCAACTTCAGATAAATCATAACGCTCAGATTTGAAAAATAAATTATTAAAAATTTCATTTGCAACTTCAAATGATGGTGGCTCTCCAGGTCTTAAAACTTTATATATATCGTTTATGGATTCTTCTCGAGAATTATTTTTATCCATATTAAGAGTGTCAATTAAGTACGATCCTTTAGTGACTGGATCAACATCAGCAATTTCAAAAGAAGAAATTTTATATTCTAAAATTTTGTCCAAATCTTCCTGGGTTATTAACGAGCCTGATTTAAGAAAGATTTCCTTATTTTGAGGATTTGATAAATCATTTTTAATATATTTTCCAATAAAGTAATCAGATGTAAACGCAACATTTTTTAATCCATCATCAAAAAGTTTTTTGGCAATTACAAAATTTATCTTAGAACCTTTTTTTAATACTATTTTTTCATCTTTTGAATTAATTAAATTTGTTCTTAGTTTAATTGGTCTCTTATAATCATTTGGATCAAATTTAGTACTCCATAACTTTTTTTCAGAAATAAAAGTAAAATTATTGAAATTATAAAATGTTTCTAATATTTCTTTTCTAGAATATCCTAGAGCATAAAGAAAAGTCGTAATTGGTAATTTTCTTTTTCTATCAATTCTAAAATACAATAGATCTTTTGCGTCATATTCAAAATCTAGCCAAGAACCTCTGTTAGGTATTATTCTACAATTAAAAAGAAATTTTCCACTAGCATGAGTTTTACCTTTGTCATGATCAAAAAAGACACCGGGACTTCTGTGCATCTGATTAACAACGACTCTTTCAACTCCATTAATTACAAATGTTCCACTTGGTGTCATAAGTGGTATATCTCCCATATAAACTTCCTGTTCTTTGGCAGATAAAACTTGTTTTGTATTATTTTCTGAATCTATGTCGTAAACAACAAGTCTTAATGTTGGTTTAAGTGATGATGAATATGTTAAATCTCTTTGTCTGCACTCATCTACATCAAATTTTGGTTTTTCTAATCTAAAGGATAAATATTCTAAAGTGGCTTTATCAGATATTTCTTCAATAGGAAAAATACTTGTGAAAACTTTATGTAAACCCTTTTTAAAATTTGATTTATTGATAGTTTCTGATTCCAAAAATTGATTATAAGAATTTTTTTGGACTTCAATTAAATTTGGAATAGATAAAGTTTCTTTAAGTTTTCCAAAATTTTTTCTTATACTTTTTTTTTCAGTAAAAGATAATTCCATGCACAATCTTACATTTAAAAATGTAAGTTAAATTTTAATATAAAAAAATACTACTTTAATTCAACTTTAGCCCCGGCAGCCTCAAGTTTCTTCTTAGCTTCCTCAGCATCTTTTTTGGGAACGCCTTTTTTGACTTCTTTTGGTGCGCCTTCAACTAAATCTTTTGCTTCTTTTAATCCTAATCCAGTAATTGCTCTAACTTCTTTAATAACATTAATTTTTTTATCACCTGCTGATGCTAAAAAAATTATGAAATCTGTTTTTTCTTCAGCAGGAGCTGCTCCGCCTGGAGCTGGTGCTGCTGCTGCTGGTGCTGCTGCAGTTACTCCCCATTTCTCTTCTAATTGTTTAGATAGTTCTGCTGCCTCTACTACGGTCAGCTTCGATAACTCGTCTATAATTTTATTTAAATCTGCCATTGAATCTCTCTCTTTATATATTATGTTTTTTTACTCTTAGCGTGCGCCAAAATAGCAATTTTTGAGCCAGGCGCAAGTAAAATACTTATTATTTTTTGAGCTGGAGTAGCTAAAATACCAACTATATTGGATCTTGCCTCATCTAAAGTTGGTAGTGTGGCAATTTTTTCCACTTCCTCAACTGAAAGTGGTTCTTCTTCAATTAATCCACCAATAATCTTAAGATTTGAATTTTTTTTAGCAAATTTAGTTAATATTTTGGCTGAAGTAATTGCGTCTTCAGAAAAAGCAACTGCTGTGGGTCCAGTAAATAAATTTTCTAATTTTTTATATTTACTTCCTTCTAAGGCAAGCTTCGTAATTCTATTTTTAGTAATTTTGAAAAGAATTCCATGTTTTCTCATTTCTGATCTTAACTCATCGATTTGTTTTACAGTTAAACCCTGGTAATGAGTCACTAATATAGAACTCGTTTTTTTGAAAAAGCCTTTCATTTCTTCAATATAATTTTTTTTCTTTTCTTTATTCATCATATATTTAAGCTCTTAGTTTTACTTTATAAGAAATTCCCATAGTAGAAGTTAAAAAGGAAGACAAGATAAAATCACCTTTAATTCCATTTGGTTTTTCTTTTTTTATAGTTTGTATAAATACATTAAAATTTTCCATAATCTTGTTATCAGAAAAACTTTTCTTACCTATTGATGCTGATACATTACCATCTTTGTCATTTTTAATTTCGATTTGTCCTTCCTTTAAAGCTTTTACTGCTTTTTTAACATCTGCAGTTACTGTACCAAGTTTTGGATTGGGCATCAGACCTTTGGGTCCTAAAATTTTACCCAATTTACCCATTTTTGACATCATTGCAGGTGTAGCAATAAGTTTATCAAAGTTTATTTTTCCTGCTGTAATATCATTAATTAAATTATCTGATCCAGATAATTCTGCTCCAGCATCTTTAGCTTCTTTGATTTTACTTTCTTCACATAAAACAGCAATTTTAATTTTTTTTCCATTTCCATGAGGCAAATTAACTAAGGTTCTTAAACTGACTTCCTCTTTTTTTTGTTTTAAATTTAAATTTAAAGAAACATCTATAGACTCATCAAACTTAGCAGTGCAATTATTCTTAATTTTTTTAATTGCATCTTCTAAAGTTTCAACCTTTTTATCTTTAGAGGTCTCAAGTAACTTTTTATATCTTTTTGATGATTTATTTTTCATTATTCTTTAACCTCAATACCCATTGACCTTGCTGATCCGCAAATTATTTTAACTGCTTCCTTGATATCATTTGCATTTAAATCTTTCATTTTTTCCTGGGCTATTTTTTCAGCTTGTTTCATTGTAATCGAACCAACTATGACCCTACCTGGTTCGTTTGAACCTCCTTTGAGTTTTGCTGCTTCTTTAATAAAATGTGAAGCAGGTGGAGATTTTATAATAAAATCAAATTTTTTATCTTTATAAACTGTTATAACTACAGGAACTGGCTTGCCCATAAAATTTTTTGTTTTTTCATTAAAAGCTTTACAAAATTCCATAATATTAATTCCGCGCTGACCTAAAGCGGGACCAACTGGAGGCGCAGGGTTAGCTTGTCCACCTTTTATTTGTAATTTAACATATCCTGAAATTTCTTTTGCCATAATTATGATTTTTCTACCTGATTATATTCTAATTCAATTGGAGTAGGTCTGCCAAAAATAGATACTGAAACTTTGAGTCTAGATTTTTCTTCATCAACCTCTTCAACCAAGCCTGTGAATGATGCAAATGGACCTTCACATACTTTAACTTGCTCTCCAATATCAAAAGTAACACTAGGTTCTGGAACTAAAGAACCTTCTTTTATATTACCTAAAATTTTATCTATTTCTCCATCAGATACTCGAGCTGGAGAGCCTGCTGTTCCTAAAAAACCAGTTACTTTTTGGATATTTTTTATCATATGATAAAGCTCTTTGTTCATTTCCATTTTTACTAAAACGTAACTAGGAAAATATTTTTTTTTTCTCTGCACCCTTTTTCCTCTTTTAACTTCTGTAACCTCATGAATTGGCACTAAAACTTCCGTAATTTTATCACCTAATCCTTTGGTTTTTATTGTTTCTTTTAATGTTTCCGCCACTTTATTCTCAAAACCTGAAAATGTTTGTACAATATACCAGTTTGTCATCTTAAAAGTTAATAGTTAAAATTAAATCTAATAAAACTTTATATATTTGGTCTAATAATAGAAAAAATATTGCTGCAATCGTTGCCAAAGCAAATACCATTAGTGAACCAATCATAACTTCTCTACCTTTTGGCCAAGTTACCTTGAAAGCTTCTTGCTTAACTCCTTGAATAAATTTTAGTGGATTAATCATTTTTAAAATCTCTTTTGGCAGGAGCGGAGGGAATCGAACCCCCAACCTCCGGTTTTGGAGACCGGCGCTCTACCAATTGAGCTACACTCCTAGTAGCTTACTTAATAATTTTAGTTACTACCCCAGCTCCAACTGTTTTACCGCCTTCCCTAATAGCAAAATTTAATTTCTCGTTCATAGCAATTGGAGTTATTAGCTTAACATTAAATTTAGCATCATCTCCAGGCATAACCATCTCTGTACCTGATGGCAGGGTTACTTCACCAGTAACATCTGTTGTTCTAAAATAAAACTGAGGTCTATATTTTGTAAAGAATGGCGTGTGTCTTCCACCTTCTTCTTTTTTTAATACATAGGCTTGTGCTTCAAACTCAGTATGAGGAGTAACTGAACCAGGTTTAGCTAAAACTTGACCTCTTTCAATATCTTCTCTCTCAACACCTCTCAACAAAGCTCCAATGTTGTCTCCAGCCTCACCTGTATCTAAAATTTTTCTAAACATTTCAACGCCAGTGATAACTGTTTTTTTCGTTTCTTTTATTCCAACAATTTCAAGTTCCTCACCAGTTTTAACGACACCTTGTTCAACACGACCTGTTGCAACCGTTCCACGGCCAGATATTGAAAATACATCTTCGACTGGCATTAAAAAAGGTTTATCTTTTGGTCTTTGTGGTTGAGGTATGTGTTCATCAATTGCTTTCATTAATTCAAGAATTGAATTTTTTCCAGTAGCTTCATCTTTTCCTTCTACGGCATTTAAGGCAGATCCTTTAACGATTGGTATTTTATCGCCTGGAAATTTATATGAAGTTAAAAGTTCACGAATTTCTTCAACTACTAAATCTAAAAGCTCTTTATCTTTAACCTGATCAACTTTATTTAAATAAACTACTATAGCTGGTACACCTACTTGTCTTGCTAAAAGTATATGTTCTCGTGTTTGAGGCATTGGACCATCAGCAGCGTTTACGACTAATATAGCGCCATCCATTTGCGCTGCTCCAGTAATCATGTTTTTTACGTAATCAGCATGTCCTGGACAGTCAACGTGAGCATAATGTCTTTTATCAGTTTCATACTCAACGTGTGCTGTTGCTATTGTAATTCCTCTTTCTTTTTCTTCTGGTGCTTTATCTATCTGATCGTAAGCTATAAATTCTGCGCCACCTTTTTCAGCCAATACTTTTGTTATAGCTGCTGTTAAAGTAGTTTTACCATGATCCACGTGACCTATAGTTCCCACGTTAGCATGGGGTTTTTTTCTCTCAAATTTTTTTTTCTCTGCCATTTTCTTTATCCTTTATAATTTTTAACTTTTAACTTTTAACTTGGAGCGGGTGAAGGGAATCGAACCCTCACGACCAGCTTGGAAGGCTGGTGTTCTACCATTGAACTACACCCGCTTCATTCCAAACGTATCACACTCTTTCGTCGACCAAAACTTCATTGAATTTGGTGGAGGGGGAAGGATTCGAACCTTCGAAGACCGAAGTCAACGGGTTTACAGCCCGCCCCATTTGACCGCTTTGGTACCCCTCCAAGTTATTTGGAGGTTACCTATACAATAAAGCTTTATTCAACAAGGTTTTATAAGCATTCTGATAAACAAATGCAATAAATGATTTTAGCTGTTAATATGCTATTAATCCTCCTAAATCGTACAAAAACATGAAAAAAAGTAGCTTTTTAATCGTTGGCAAGCATGCAGTAACTGAAGCATTGAAAAATGAAGGTAGAAACGTTTTAAGAGTTTTTTTAACAGAAGATTCAAAAAAAAATTTAAATAAAGATAATCAAGATAAGGATTTATTAAAAGGTGTAAAATTATTTTATAAAACTAAAAAAGAATTAGATAGGCTATGTTCAAAAGAACAAATATCTCATCAAGGCTTAATAGCAGAAATTGAACACATTGATGATAAAAACCTTAAAGATTATATAAATTATAATCAAAATAAAAAAAATATAACTTTAATAGCTTTAGAAGATGTAACAGATCCAAGAAATATAGGTTCAATAGTTAGATGTGCTTCTGCATTTAATATTGATGGCCTGATTATTAAAGAGAGATCATTTCCAAGTGAGAGTAAGCTTTTATATAAAAGTGCAAGCGGATCAATGGAACATATTAATATTTTTGAGGTCTCAAATATAAATACAGCCCTAAAGTTTTTAAAAACAAAAAATTTTTGGGTTTGTGGTTTTGATAAAAATGGAGAAAAAGATTTTACACAGCATAATTGGGATGGGAATAATGTATTATTATTTGGCTCTGAAGGATATGGACTAAAATATCAAACATCTAAAAATTCAGATTTTTTATTAAAAATTAATATCAATGAAAATATAGAAAGTTTAAATATATCCAATACTGCTGCCATTGTATTTCATTATATAAATAGGTTAAAAAAGTAGAGCGCTTAAATTTTTGATTCTAAAATTTTTATTAAAGTTTTACCAACATACTCAATATCTTTATTTGATATTCCAACCCCTGAGGGTAGATAAAAACCATTCAGAGATAAATATTCAGAATTTTTCAAATTTTTAGTCTTTGAAAATAAATTCATTTTTTTGAAGATCTTTTGTTTGTGCATAGGAATAAAGAAATTTCTAGTTTGTATATTGTAATTAAGTAATTTATTAACAATATAATCTCTCTTTATACCAATATTTTTTTTCAATAGTACTCCAAAAACCCAAAAAATATTTTCTGCATACTTAAATTTAAAATTTTGAATTTCAATTTTTTTAGATTTTTTTAGTAAAGAAATATATTTTCTTCCAATTTGTCTTTTTCTCTTAATAATCCAAGATATTTTTTTTAATTGTCCGCATCCAATAGCAGCTTGTAAATTTGTCATTCTGTAATTCCATCCAATATCGTCATGATTAAATCTATCTTTACCAGTACCAAAACATAAATTTCTTAATGACATACACTTAAAGTAAATTTTTTTGTCATTTGTAAGAATCATACCACCTTCACCAGTAGTAATATGTTTGTTTGCATAAAAACTAAAAACACTAATGTCACCAAAACTTCCACATTTTTTTTTAAAATATGTTTGACCAATCATTTCAGCAGAATCTTCTATAACTTTGATTTTTTTTCTTTTAGCAATTTTCAAAATTTTTTTCATATCTACTGGAAAACCATAAATATGTGTAATGATTATAGCTTTTGTTTTTTTATTAATTTTTTTTACTACTTGATCAATATCCATATTCCAGGTTGTTAAACTTGAATCTACCAAAACTGGTTTCAAGCCTAATTTAACAACGCATAACGCAGTAGAAATTATAGAAAATGCAGGAATAATAACTTCATCACCTTTTTTTAAGTTAAGTGACTTTAGAGCAATATCTAAAGCTGCAGTGCCACTTGAAACTGCAACTCCATAAATTCTCTTGTTATATCTTGAAAAATCTTTTTCAAATTTTTTTACATATTTACCTTCAGATGAAATCCATCCCGAATTTAAACAGTCTCTCACATAAGTTTTTTCTTTATCAAAAATTTTTGGACTATTAACTGGTATAAATTTATTTTTTGATAGTAATTTTCTTTTCATCAATTTCTTTAAATTTTATTTTGTCTTTAGACAATATATAAGGGCCTTGTTTTATTTCGATCATTTCAACATCTTTTAAAACTTTAAAACCGTGACCCCCGTGAACTAACATAATTATATCTTTTTCCTTAATTATTTTACTAAACAAATACTTTTGTCTAGGATTATAGAAATCTACTCTAAGTATCCCTTTTAATAATAATATTACTTCAGTTGTATATAAAATTTTGGTTACTCTTTTTTTGTGAAGATGTGGTTTTATTATATATTTTTTTTTGTGCTTCATGTAACCAAATTGTTGAGTGGATTCTTTAGGAGTAAAAAAAGTTATGCCTTTCTTACTTCTATACTTTCCTCTAACAATTAAAGCTAATAATTTTTTTTTATAATTTATTTTTTCTATCATGATTTTAATTGTTTCTTCGTATTAAACTAGCAAAAACTCTTAAGACATACATTATACCATAATATAAAAATTTTAATAAATTCGGAGCAGATTTGCTATTTTCTAGGTCTTCATCTTTTTTTTGAATATGTGGGATTTCTTTAATCTTAAAACCTTTTTTATGTGCATTATATAAAAATTCCATAAAAAATTCTCCATGTCCATAACCTAAAAAAGTTACTTCATCCATAACTTTCCTCTTCATTAAAAAAACTGAATTTGTGAGATCCTTAATTGGAATTCTTAATAACATTCTTGAAAAAAAATTAAAATATTTACTACCTAAAGAACGAATTAAAATTCTTTCATCTCCACCTCCTTTAATAAATCTTGATAAAATTATTAAATCATTTTCATTCTCTAATTCGACTATCATTTCATTAAATTTTGGAGCTAATTCGCTCATATTTGTATCGACCCATCCAATATATTCACCTGTAGTTTCAATAATACCCCTAACAAAAGCAGAGGCCAAACTTCGACTTTTTTTTCTAAAAACTACTTTATATTTATTATTTTGATTAAGTTTTTTTATAATTTCAACAGTTCCATCATTTGAAAAATCGTCTACTATAACAAGTTCTAGATTTTTAATATTTTTTTCTAATTCTGTAATAGTTTTTTCAATATGTTTCGCTTCATTATAAGTACATAAAATAATTGAAGTTTTTAAAGACATTACTTTTTATTTTTTTCAATTTTGAGGTCATTTTTCATCATAACAGATATAATATCATCTAAATTTTTTTCTACTTTAAATTTAAATACTCTTTTTGCTTTCGTAGTATCCGCAACAAGAGATACTGTTTTCGATGGTCTTAATAAATTTTTGTTAATTTTCAAATATTTTTTATAATTTAAGCCAACAAAATTGAAACATTTTTTTACAAAATATTCAACACTGTAACTTTTTCCAGAACCAATCACAAACACATCTCCTTTCGGTAACTGCATAATTCTATGAGCTGCTTTAACATAATCGCCAGCATACCCCCAATCAATTTTTGTTTTAATATCACCTAAATACAATTTTTTTTGTTTTCCATAAAATATTCTGGATACAGCTTTAGTTATTTTTCTTGTAACATACTCTTCAGGTCTTATTTCAGATTCATGATTATAAAAAATCGCTCCATATATTTTTAGCTTGAATACTTTTTTATACATTAAACATGCATAATATGCATTTACTTTGCCAAGAGCATAAATGCTTAAAGGTGAAAACTTTTCAGTTTCATCCTGTTTTAATTTTGAACTATCTCCAAACATATTTGAGGAAAAAGGTTGAAAAAATTTTGATTTTGGACAACAGTTTTTTATAATTTCTAAAATTTTAACAACAGAAGCGCCTGTAACATCAAACGAGTAAGATGGAGCTTCAAAACTCCATCTAACATGATCCTGATCAGCAAAATTATATATTTCATCTGGCTTAATTTTTAATAGAATTTTTTCAATTGATATAAGATCTAACAAATCTCCATGATGAATAAAAAAATTATTCATATTAATTAATTCTTGAATATTGGATAAATTGCCTGTGGCTGATTTTCTAACTAAGCCGTGTACATTGTAATTTTTTTTTTGTAGATATTTTGCTAGTAACGATCCATCTTGACCTGTAACTCCTAATATTAATGCTTTTTTTCTTTTACTCATTAAACTTTATCAATCTAAACTTTGGGAAGGGAACAATAAATTTGCCACCATTTTTCAACCAAATTTTTTCTCTTTTAATAAATTCTTTAATAAAACCCCAGGGAGTAACAAAAAAATAATCTGGATTTAATTTTCTGGCTCTTTTTTCTGGAATAATTTTTATTCCCGTTCCTATAGTATATTTTCCACATTTTTCTGGACTTCTTTCTGCAGCAAAAGGAATAATCTTATTGTTAATACCATA
This sequence comes from uncultured Pelagibacteraceae bacterium, assembly GCA_902607525.1. Taxonomy (GTDB): domain Bacteria; phylum Pseudomonadota; class Alphaproteobacteria; order Pelagibacterales; family Pelagibacteraceae; genus AG-414-E02. Next base: position 10,262 of record CACLKK010000023.1, read on the forward strand.
ATATTGTAAAACTGTATTACCTTTTGTTGATGCACCATAAAGGAATATTTTTTTTCTTTCCTTAACTTTTCTTTTAATAAATTTCATCGTTATATTTTTATTCTTTTTAACTCTTTCAATAAATGTTTTTATCATCTCTAAAACATTTTCATTTTTTAACTTTATACTACCCTTTGAATATTTTCTGCAATATATTCTATAACTTCCTCCATTAATATCATTTTCTTCTATTTTGAATATTTCTAAGCCATTTTTTTCAAAAAGAAATTTTAAAGATTTGAGTGAATAAAATTCAATATGTTCATGACAAATATTTCCTAAATCATTTTTTTGTATCATAGTTTTTAAACACATTAACTGAGCGATGAAGATCCCATCATCATGAAGTGAATCTGCTGCATCTTTTATAAATTTATTTGGATTTTCTAAATCATAGAACATTCCAATAGCAGTAATTATTTTTGGTTTTTGAAGTTTAAATTTAAAAAGAATTTTATCTAACTCATTTTTTTTCCAGAAATTATTAATTAGAAAATGAGAATTTTTTTTTAAAATTTTTGTAAAGTTTTTTGCTGGTTCGCAGGAAATAGTTTTTATTTTTCTATTTTTGTAATATTTTAAAAGGGTTCCATCATTTGCGCCTATATCTAAAACAACATCACTCTTAGTTAATTTTAC
>CACLKK010000024.1 GCA_902607525.1 uncultured Pelagibacteraceae bacterium
GATTAGTATTTGTTGAATATGAAAATGAAACTTTACCTAAAAAATATAGAAAAATAGAAAAAATTGTTTTTTCATCAAAATTTGCATGTCCTGAAAGTGGATTTACAATTGAAGAAATCGAACCTCGGCTTTTTTCTTTTAATAGTCCCTATGGTGCTTGTGAGCAGTGTGAAGGTATTGGAGTAAATTTAAATGTTGATCCCAACCTAGTTGTTCCAAATCCAAAAAAAACAATAGCGGAAGGTGCTATTGAACCATGGTCTAAATCTTCAACTCTTTATTATGCCCAAACATTAGCAGCTTTGGCAAAACACTATAAATTTTCTTTAGACATACCTTGGAAAAAAGTTTCAAAAGAAATAAAAAATGTAATTTTATATGGATCAGATGATGAAGAAATTAAGTTTTCTTATGATGATGGCTACGAAAAATACTCAACAAAAAAAACATTTGAAGGTGTCATTAATAATTTAGAAAGACGATATCTTGAAACAGAAAGCGAATGGAAAAGAGAAGAAATTTCACAATATCAAAGTGAGACAGATTGTGAAAAATGTAAGGGCATGAGACTTAAAGATGAAGCTTTATGCGTAAAAATTGATAAATTAAACATTAGTGAAGTTAGCAAAAAATCTATATTTGAAGCAAAAAATTGGTTTTCTGGTTTAAATGATAAATTAAATGAAAAAGAAAAGAAAATAGCTCAACATATATTAAAAGAAATTAATGAAAGGCTAGATTTTCTATTAAACGTTGGCTTGGATTATTTAACATTATCCAGAGAATCTGGAACTCTTTCTGGTGGAGAATCTCAAAGAATAAGACTAGCGTCACAGATAGGCTCTGGACTTACAGGAGTAATATATGTTTTGGATGAACCTTCTATTGGATTACATCAAAAAGATAATATTAAATTAATCAATGCTTTAAAGAAGTTAAGAGATCTAGGAAATACAGTAATAGTTGTAGAGCATGATACAGAAACTATGGAAAATGCTGATCATATAATTGATTTAGGTCCAGAGGCAGGTGTTGATGGAGGTAAAATTGTAGCTCAAGGTGAAATAAAAAAAATAATGGAAACTAAAGATAGCATAACTGGAAATTATTTATCTAAAAAGAAAACTATTACAATTCCTGCCAAAAGAAAATCTGCAAAAAACGGTAGATACTTAGAAGTTTTAGGAGCTACAGGTAATAATTTAAAAAATGTAAATCTAAAAATTCCTTTAGGAACTTTTACATGTGTAACAGGGGTATCGGGTAGCGGCAAATCAACTCTAGTAGTTAATACTTTGTATAATGCTTTAAATTTAATGCTTAATAATAATAAATCTAGAAAAATACCTATGCCTTTTAAAAATTACAGAGGCGTAGAGCAAGTAGATAAGATTATTGATATTGATCAATCGCCAATTGGAAGAACACCAAGATCAAATCCTGCAACTTATACCGGGGCTTTTGGTCCAATAAGAGATTGGTTTACAAATTTGCCTGAGTCTAAAGCTAGAGGTTATAAAGTTGGTAGATTTTCTTTTAATGTTAAAGGTGGAAGATGTGAATCATGTGAAGGAGATGGAGTTATAACTTATGAAATGCATTTTTTACCAGATGTTTATATCGCGTGTGACGTATGCAAAGGTAGCAGATATAATCGTGAAACGTTAGAAATTAAGTTTAAAGAAAAAAATATTGCTGATGTTTTAAATATGACTGTAGATGAAGGATGTAATTTTTTTGAAAATATACCAGCTGTCAGGTCTAAATTACTTACATTAAAAAAAGTTGGTCTTGGGTATATAAAGATAGGTCAACAAGCAACAACACTATCAGGTGGTGAGGCTCAAAGAATAAAATTAGCAAAAGAATTATCTAAAAGATCTACTGGTAGAACTATCTACATTTTAGATGAACCAACAACAGGTTTGCATGCACATGATATTAAAAAACTATTAGAAATACTCCAAACTTTTGTTAACGCAGGTAATACGGTAGTTGTGATAGAACATAATTTAGATGTAATAAAAACTGCAGATTGGATAATTGATATGGGACCAGATGGGGGTGTAAATGGTGGAAAAATTATAGCAGAAGGTCATCCAGAGCAAATTACGGAAATAAATGAGAGTTATACGGGTAATTTCTTAAAAAATATTATTAACAATAAGCTTAAAAAAACAGCTTAGTTTTGTCGAAAAAAATGATATAATTTATCCATGGTTTCTATATTACAATCACTGTCTAAAACTATTCATCTATCCATAGTACTAGCTATTTTATTATTCCTAGGGCTGTTTTTTGGCGGCGGCGATTGGTCTTTTGATAGATACTTTTGGAGTTGGTTATTTAGATATTTACATGTTCTTGCTGGAGTTATGTGGATAGGACTACTTTGGTACCTAAATTTTGTTCAAATACCAAGTATGCCAAAAATTCCTGATGATCAGAAACCGGCTATTGGTAAAGTAATAGCACCAGCTGTTCTTTTTTGGTTTAGATGGGCAGCTTTAGCCACAATAGTTACTGGTTTAATTGTTGCTACTTTAAATGGTTATGTTCACCAAGCTATGATCTTAGGTATTGGTACAGGTGGAGGTCAGCACACAGCTATTGGTATTGGAATGTGGCTGGGCTTAATTATGGCTTATAATGTTTGGTTTATTATTTGGCCAAACCAAAAAAAAGCTCTTGGAATCGTAGAATGTTCTCCTGAAGATAAACCCAAAGCAGCAAAAACTGCTATGTTAACTTCTAGAATAAATACATTATTGTCATTACCAATGTTATTATCAATGGTAATGGCACAAAATCTTTATTAATAAATTTAATTATCTTCTTTTAAAACAGTTTTTTGACTAACATTTGTATAGTTTAATATAGGAGTAGCTACAAATATGGATGAGTATGTACCAACAATTACACCAATTATCATAGCAAATGAAAAACCTTTAAGAATAGCTCCACCAAAAATATAAATAGAAAATAGTGCTAATAATGTTGTTAGTGATGTAATTATAGTTCTTGATAAAGTTTCATTGGTAGATACATTAGAAATATCAGATATTGAAATTTTAGCGTATTTTTTTAAATTTTCTCTTATTCGATCAAAGATAACAACGGTATCATTCATAGAATAACCTACAATTGTCAGAACGGCGGCAACAATTGATAAGTTTACCTCGTATGATAATAATGAGAAAAACCCTAGTGTAATTAATACATCGTGTATTAAAGCAGCTATTGCACCAACACTAAATTGCCATTCAAAACGTATCCAAATATATATTAACATTGCTGCTAAAGATAAAGTGATTGCTAATAAACCAGCTTTTAATAATTCAGCACTAACTTTTGGGCCTACATTTTCAACTCTTCTGAAATTTACAACTGAACCTAGATCTGAAGTTAATCTATTTTTAATTGATTCAATAAAACTTGGATCATTAGATTTATTAATTTCTATTTTTACTAAATAATCATTTGCTTTACCAAAATTTTTGACTGTAACATCACCTAAATTCATTTTTAATAAAGATTGTCTTATTTCTGAAATATGAATTTCTTTGTTTTCAGTTCTTACCTCAATCAAAGTTCCACCTTTAAAATCAACACCTAGATTTAAACCTTTGATAATCAAAACAGCTATAGATAAGAAAATCAATATAAATGAGATTATATTCATTTTTTTGTAAAATTTAGAAAATTTTATATCTCTATTTATTTTAAATATCATAATGAAATTTGTTTATCTTTATTTCTCATTGCATAAAAAGATGAAAGATGTCTGGCAAAAAAATATGCACAAAATAAAGTGGTTAAAATTCCAATACCAAGTGTAACTGCAAACCCTTTAACTGGGCCAGAACCTAAGAAGAAAAGTATTATAGCTGATATCAATGTTGTTATATTTGCATCTAAAACTGCAGATTGAGCTTTCTTATAACCTGTATCAAAAGCATGTATTGTAGATTTTTCAATTTTTAATTCTTCTTTAATTCTCTCAAAAATAAGAACATTTGCATCTACAGCCATACCTACTGTCAAAATAATTCCCGCAATACCAGGCAAAGTTAATGTTGCTTCTAAAATTGTTAAAATGCCAATAAGAAGTATTAAATTAAAAATTAATGCTAAATCTGCAATAATTCCTAAAAATCTATACTTATAAAGCATAAAAAGTATTACTAAAAAGAAACCTATTGCTAAAGATATTGCTCCAGCCTTAATTGAATCTTCTCCTAAATCTGGGCCAACCGTTCTTTCCTCAATAATTTTTAAAGGTGCTGGCAATGCTCCAGATCTAAGCAAAAGTGCAAGATCGGTAGCTGATTGAAATGTAAAATTTCCTGTAATCTGTCCATTTCCTCCTAAAATAGGCTCATTAATGACTGGTGCACTAATAATTTTATTATCCAAAATTATAGCCAATCTTTTTCCGACATTATCAGTAGTAGCTCTACCAAACTTTTTCGCTCCTACTCTGTCGAATGAAAAATTCACTAATGCTTGGTTTGATCTATTATCGTGAGCAGGCTTAGCATTAAGTAAATTATCTCCACTCACTATAACTCTCTTACTTATACTTAATTCATCACTAGAACTTTCAAATGACATCAACTCAGTACCAAATGCATCTTCATCAGAAACGAGTCTAAAGGTAAGATTTGCAGTCTTGCCTAGAAGTTCTTTAATTCTATTTGGGTCTTCTAAACCTGGCAACTCAATTAAAATTCTATCATTTCCTCTCTTAACAATTGTAGGATCTTTAGTCCCAACTTCATCTATTCTTCTTCTAACAATTTCTAATGATTGATTAAGTGTTGAATTCATAACCTCAATTAAACCAAATTTTGTATATTCTATTCTAATATTATTTTGATCAATAAAATGTTCCATTTCATAAGATCTGTATTGATTGTAGTATATATTTATAAGGTTATCTTTATTTAAAAAATAATCTGTAAATTTTTCTATATCTTTTTTATTTAAAGTAAAATTTATAGATTGATTATTTAAATTTAGGTTTTGATATTTGATTTTGTAATTTTTTAAATCTTTTCTAAGTTTCAAAACTTTTTGTTGCAAGTTTTGATCTATTACTGGTTTTGAATCAACTTCTAATAATAAATAAGACCCACCTTGAAGATCAAGACCAAGATTAACCTTTTTTGACAAAAGATAATTTTCCTTTTCATCGGTAAAATTCAGTAAAGCAAAAAATGATAAAATTATTATAGTAATATAAATTGTAAATAATTTAATTTTTGAAAAATATAACACAAAATATTATTACTTTTTTATATTTTGATTTGCAAGCAAGCTTTGTACAGTTGATTTGATAACTTTAACGGTGACGTTATTAGAAATTACTAAATCAATTTTATCATCATCATGTACTTTTTCTATTTGTCCAACAATACCGCCAGATGTAACTACTTGGTCCCCTCTTTTTAATGACGTAACCATATTTTTATGTTCTTTAATTTTCTTTTGTTGAGGTCTGATTAAAAAGAAATAAAAAATAACAAAAATTAATATGAGTGGAATAAATTGTGCAAAACCTGAACCTGACATATAAAATCCTAAATTTGTACTATGATTATACTAAATAAAAAAAATAAACAATATTTATCTAATGCGATCTTGGTTAAACATATACGGTCTAAGCACTTCTGGAATGATAATACTACCATCTTTTTGCTGGTAATTTTCCATAATAGCTATAAGCGTTCTCCCTACAGCTAAGCCAGAACCATTAAGAGTACCCAAAAAGTCCGTCTCATTTTTATTACTCTTAAATTTTGCTTTCATCCTTCTAGCTTGAAATTGACCACAAGAAGAACAGCTTGAAATTTCTCTGTACTTTTCTTCTGAAGGTATCCAGACTTCTAAATCATATGTCTTCTCAGCACTAAACCCCATATCACCGCTTGATAACAAAACTACTCGGTAAGGGAGTTTAAGTTTTTTTAAAATTGTTTGGGCACAATTTGTCATTCTTTCCAATTCATCCAGGTTATTTTTTGGATCAACAATACTAACTAGTTCTACTTTATAAAATTGATGTTGTCTGATCATGCCTTTAGTGTCTTTTCCATAACTGCCTGCTTCTTTTCTAAAACATGCTGTTGAAGCCACAAATCGCATGGGTAGATCTTCTTTTTTTACAAAAGAGTCTCTAACGATATTTGTCAAAATTACTTCAGCAGTAGGAATTAAAAATTTTCTTGATTTTTCATCATCAACTTTTAATTCAAATTGATCGCTCTCAAATTTAGGTAGCTGACCAGTACCAAACATAGTTTCGTCATTAACAATAAGGGGTGGAGATACTTCAAGATAACCAAATTCTTTTGTATGTACATCTAACATAAAATTTGAAATTGCTCTTTCTAACAATGCTAGCTGATTTTTTAAAAAAACAAATCTAGTTCCAGATGTTTTAGAAGCTACATCAAAATCCATTTGTCCTATTTTTTTACCTATCACATCGTGACTAAGAGGTTTAAAATTAAATTTTGTAATATCTCCAATTTTTTTAACTTCTTTATTTTGGCTTTCATCACTACCTACTGGAACATCATCTAAAGCTATATTTGGCAATGCACTAATAACTAAATCAATTTGTTTTTTTATTTTTGATTGTTCTAAGATTAATTTATCTATTTTTAAAGATATATCTTTTGATTTTTTAAAAAGTTTTTTATCTTTTTTTTGTGAAATAATTTTTTTCTCTTGCTCAAGCTTTTCTTTATTTTGGATTAAGTCTCTATTTTTTTTATCTAATGATATTAAATCTTTTATATTTACTTTGGTATTTCTTTCAGAAATTTTTTTTACAAAATAATCTGGTTCTTTTCTAATTAATTTAATATCAAGCATCTTTTTTCTTTTTTTCAATTAGACGTACAGATAATATAGATAATTCATAAAGAATTAATAGTGGAATTCCCAAACCAATTTGAGTTATTGGATCCGGCGGTGTTAATATTGCTGCTACAGCAAAAATCAATACAATTACATATTTTCTTCTTTTTTTAAGATATTCGGAATCGACAAAACCTACCCTAGCAAGAAGACTTAACAAAACAGGTAACTGAAAACTAATTCCAAAAGCAAAAATCAATCTCATTATTAGTGATAAATATTCATTTACTTTAGCCTCTAATTGTATTGGTAAACTATTAAGATTAGCTGGTGTTTCAAAACTTAAGAAAAATTTAATAGCTAATGGCATTATTAAATAATATACAAGCATACCGCCTAATAAAAATAAAGTTGGTGTTGCTACTAAATACGGCAGTAGAGCTTTTTTTTCATTCTTATATAATCCTGGTGCTATAAATTTCCATATTTGAGTTAATATGATTGGACTTGAGATAAACATAGCAGCAAAAAAAGCTACCTTTAAATATGTTATAAATGTTTCATGTAAAGCAGTAAATATCATCCTTCTGCCGTTCCCATCATCTTTGACAGCATCAGCATACGGTGCTACTAAAAAACTATATATATTCTCTGAAAAAATATAACATAAAATAAAAAAAATAAACAAATAAGCAAGCGATCGTAAAAGTCTTGATCTTAGTTCAGCAAGATGTTCAACAAAACTCGATTGATTATTTTTTTCATCATTCATCTTTTTTTTTATCATCTATGTTTGAAGAATCTTTTTCTGAAAAAATACTATCTTCAGCAACATTCTTTATGTCCGATATATCTCTTTGTATTTCAGAAAAATAATTTTTAAACGATCCTACCCATGATCCAATTTTTTTAACCATTACTGGAAAATCTTTTGGTCCAATAATTAATATTGCTAAAACCACAACAATTAGTATTTCAAACCATCCAATTTGTGGCATGTTAAATTATTTTTTGTCTAAATTTGAATCTTCGTTAGATTGGTCTTGGGATGATGTAGAATCTCCTTGATCTTGAGAAGGATCTTTCATTCCTTTTTTAAAACTTTTTATGCCTTTAGCAACATCTCCCATTAAATCAGATATCTTACCTCTTCCAAACAGAAGAACTACCAAAACAACTACAATTGCTATCTGCCAAAAACCTATACTCATAATTAAGTTATATACAATTTTTTAAATTTATTAAAGGTATCATTTAATATTCTAATCTTCTTCAGATTTTAGAGTATTACTCAACATATCATCTATATTTGAATAAATATTCTCTTTTTTTACGTCCAATTGTTCTTTATAAAATTTTCCAGTTCCAAAAATAGATGTATCTATATTTGCATTATCGATTAATCCAGCTGAAGTTAACTCTTCAATATTCGGTAAGTCAGATAATTTTTGAAGATTAAAATGGCTCAAAAAATCATCAGTAGTGCAATATTGAATTGGTTTACCAGGAACGTTTTTTCTACCAGCGGGCCTCACCCAATTTAGTTCTAGTAGAATTTCCAAAGTACCAGTAGCAAATGCAACTCCACGAATTTCTTCAATTTCAGATCTAGTAACAGGTTGATGATAAACAATTATAGCTAAAGTCTCAATTGCAGCTTTTGATAATTTTTTTTTTGTAAAAGTTTGTAAGTTCATAAATTTAGATAGATTGGAGGCCGTTCTAAAGGACCATTTTTTTGCTATACAAACTAAATTTATACCTCGATTTTTATATTGATTTTCTAGAGATGTTAAAATTTTATCTATATTTGTTTTTGTTTTTAATTTTTCTTGAATGCTTTCTACATCAAGAGGCTCTTCAGCAGCAAAAAGAATAGCCTCAACTTGCCTTTCTAATTGACCAACGGTATTAGGAAATTTTAATATTTTTAAATCGTTTTTTTTTTTCATTTTTTCTCTTTAATCAGTAATTTATCGAAGTTTTTTTTTTGCATTATAGAAATTAAACCCTCTTTTGAAAGTTCAAGTGAAGCTGAAAAGATTCCGGCTAAACCTGATTTCTTTAATTTATTAGATTCTTTGAATCTGGCAGGAATAAGCTCAGATATATCTTTCCAATTATTTAATTTTTTAATATTTAATTTTATCATTTCTATTCCTTGCTCTGTAGTAAAAACAGGAAGTTTAGGTATGTTTATAGATAAAAAATTCTTTTTCATAACATGACTAGAGTATGATTTTAATAATTCAAATAAAGTAACAGAATAATTTGAATTTGAAGTAGTTCTAATTCCACCTTTCATACCTCTCATATATATATCTTGGCCTAATCTTTTCTTTTTAAGTAATTGATCAGAAAATAATCTTATTAATTCCAATTTTTTTAATTGTAATTTTAATTTTTCAGCAACCTCTGTAGCTTTAAATTCATCTTCATCATCTTCAGGTAATAAGAGTTTTGATTTAAGATAAGCTAACCACGTGGCCATCAATAAATACTCTGAAGCTAAATCAAGATTGATTTTTTTAGCTTTATTAATAAATTCTATAAATTGGTCAGCTAATTGAGTAATAGAAATTTCTGCTAAATTGACTTTTTGAGACTTTGCAAGATCTAAAAGAACTTCCAGTGGTCCTGAATAATTATCTATATTTATTGTTAATGAATCGTTATTACTAAATTCCATATAATTTATTTTATCCTAAAAAATTATAGAAATCCGATGTTTTTTTTTCGGTAAATTTATCAATTTTAGGTACAACTTTTGCTACTCTAATCATTTCTTTTAGATTGCCATTGCAATGTAACACTAAATTACAACCTGCATTTAAAGCTTTAATAGCATTTTTTTCTAAACTAAATTTTAACGATTTCATCGATATATCATCTGAGATTAACACTCCTTTAAATTTTATATATTTTCTAATTATTTTATTAATAACTATTCTTGAGTGAGTAGCAGTATTTATTGGATCATAAGTTTTATAAATTACATGTGCTGTCATAGCAAATAAAGCTTTGCAAAATCTAAATGGTGCAAAATCTTTTTTAATTAATTCAGCTTTTTTGGAATTAATTACTGGTGTTCTGAAATGACTATCTGACTTAGATAAACCGTGACCTGGTATATGTTTAATAATATTTCCTATCTTGTTTTTTTTATAAAAATTAATGCAAATATTTCCTAACTTAATGACATTATTTGTTTTCTTAGAAAATGATCGGCTGCCAATAATATTGTGAGCTTTTTTTCTCCTTATGTCTAGCACTGGAGTGGCATTAATATTAATTCCAGCAGATTTTAATATGTTTGAAACTGAATCTATATAAACTTTATAATAAGTTAAAAATAATTTTTTGTCTTTAAGGTATAGCTTTTCAAAAAAACTTTGTGAGTAAATACTAAGGTTAATTATTTTGTTTAATCTAGAAAC
>CACLKK010000025.1 GCA_902607525.1 uncultured Pelagibacteraceae bacterium
CGAGCAAATTTCTATAATTTGTAAAGTTTTAAATAAAATATTAAAAAAAAAGAAATTTAATTTTGTAAAAAAAATGATTTCAATCGTTCGTTATACTGATAATGATAATTTCACAAAAAAAATCTCATCTATTTGTAAAGCAAGATTGATTTGGGGAGGAGATGAGACAATTAAAAAAATTAGAATGTTTAAATTGCAGGAAAGAGCTATCGATATAGCTTTTGCAGATAGATATTCTTTTTGTGTGATAAATACAGACAATTTTTTAAAATTAAAGGAATATGAAACCAATCAATTAATAGAAAAATTTTATAACGATACATATTTAGTTGATCAAAATGCATGCACTTCTCCACATTTAGTAGTTTGGATTGGTAAAAATAAAGTAGAAGCAAGAAATAAATTTTGGAGTTGCTTATATACATTGGTAAGAAACAAGTATGATATGCCTGAAATTGCTTCGATTGATAAATTTAATAAACTTTGCGAAAATATTTTAAAATTTAAAAATTTAAAAAATCAGGAAAGATACGGGAACTTTATTTATACAGTTATGTTAAATAGTTTAGACAAAAATCAAAATAATATAAGGGGGAAATGGGGCTTTTTTTATGAATATAGTACAACTAATTTAAATCGAATTGCAAAATATATAAATAATAAATATCAAACCCTTACCTATTTTGGTTTAGAAAAATCTAGTTTAAAACATTTTATATTAAATAATAAACTTTCTGGCATTGATAGAATAGTTCCAATTGGACAAGGATTAGAAATGAGTTTGTACTGGGATGGTTATGATATAAATAAAACTTTATCGAGAGTTGTAGATATAAAATGACAAAAATTATTTTAGATAAAAAAGGTATTTGTGAATACCAGCAAAATAGAGATCCTTATTTAATGATTGATTATGCAAGCGAAATAATTCCTGGAAAAAGTGCAAATGGATATAAAGATTTAAAAAATGATGAGTGGTTTTTTAAAGTACACTGGAAAAATGATCCAAATATGCCTGGCATGTTACAGATTGAGGCTCTAGTTCAAATGTCAGCTTTATCAATATTAACACTTCCAGGCAATAAAGGTAAAGTAATGTATTTAACTTCTGCAAATAATTTAAAATTTATAAAAAAAATCATTCCAAATTCAAGACTATATATTGAAACGATTGTTAAAAGTTATAAACGTGGTATTGCAATTTGCCAAGGAGCGGGTATTGTAGATGAAAATATGGTTTGTAAAGCAGATTTTAATTTAATATTGCCAGATGAAATTAATAAATATAACCTTAAAAAATAATATGTACTAATTGTATGCCCATAGCTTCTTCACTTTTAAATAAACCCAAATTAGTAAATAAATTAAGAAAATTTTATGATTATGTTCAAAAAAATGATGGGAAGGTTGGCACAAAAACTCGTGGAATTGATTTAAATTTTAATAATGCATGTAACTTAAGATGTAAATATTGTTTTACAAACTCCCCAAAGGGAGATCATGTAAAAGAATATTTAGATCTAGGAGCAATTAAAAAACTAGCAGATGAAGCAGATGAGTTAGGATACTTCGAATTTGATTTGCAGGGTGGAGAACTGCTTTTACAACCAGATAAATTGTTTTCTGTTTTAGAAGCAATAAAACCAGAAAGGTTTTATTTATATTTAACTACTAATGGTTTTTATCTAGATGAAAAAATGGCAAAAAAATTAGCCGAATATAAAGTAAGTAGAGTTTCTGTGAGCATTGATAGTATGGACGAAAAAATTCATGACGAAATAAGAGGAAGAAAAGAGTCGTGGAGAAGAGCAATTGAAGGACTTAAACACGTCAAAAATGCCGGCATGGATCCTTACTTAAATATTACTGTTGGTCACTACAATGCAAATACTGAACACTTTAAGCAATTATTGGATTACTCTAAGAATGAAAACTATAAAACTTTATTAAATGTTGCGGTGCCATCTGGAATGTGGCAAAAAATGACCGATATAATATGTGATGACAAGGACCGTGAATATTTAAGGAAAATAAGAAAAGAATATAAAAATCTTGTAAGAAATATATGGAATCCATTTGACAGAAACCATGAAAAAATTCTTGGTTGTACTACTGTAAATAGACTTTATGTCACTCCCATAGGTGATGTTTTGGTTTGTCCTTACGTTCATATTAAAATTGGAAATATATTTGAAAGTTCTTTAAAAGAAATAGTCGACTATGGATTTAGTATTAAATATTTTAGAAATCATAGCGACTTATGTTTGGCCGGAGAAGATAAAGAGTTTATTAAGAATTTTATGACCAAAAGTGGTCAAACTATATTTAAACCTGCGCTAGCTAAAGATATTTTTTCTAAAGAAGACTTTGTTAAATAATGTTGCTAGAAAATAAAACTGCAGTTGTTACAGGCTGCAATAGAGGCATTGGAAAAAAAATTCTTGAAGTTTTTTCTGAAAATGGTGCTAAAGTTTTTGCATGTGTTAGAAAAGCAGATGAAGAATTTAAATCTCATGTAGACGAATTAAATAAAAAATTTAATAATCAAATTATTCCAATTCAATTTGATTTAAGCAATGAGATTCAAATAAAAGAAGCAGCAAACAGCATATTAGACTCTAACAAGCCCATAGACATTTTGGTAAACAATGCAGCCGCGATACATACAGCTATATTCCAAATGACTTCAATTAAAAAATTAAAGGAAATTTTTGAAATAGATTTTTTTTCTCAAACAGTTTTTACTCAATATATTATAAAGTCTATGGTAAAAAATAAAAAAGGTAGTATTTTGTACATATCTTCAAGTTCTGCTTTAGATGGAAATGAAGGTAGAAGTGCTTACTCCTCAGCAAAATCTGCAATAATAGCTCAAGCAAAAGTTTTGTCCCGTGAATTAGGAAGACACAATATAAGAGTTAACACGATAGCCCCAGGTCTTACCGATACGGACATGATGAGAAAAAATACACCAAAAGAATTTATTGAAGAAGTAATATCTAACACTTCTTTAAAAAAAGTAGGCGATCCTAAAGAAATTGCTAATACAGCACTTTTTTTGGCATCAGATTTATCTTCTTATATCACTGGACAAACCATAAGAGTAGATGGGGGCATGTGATGCAATCTGAAGATCAAAAAAAATTAGAAAATATAAAAAAATTTTCTTTAGAAATTAGAAAAAATATTCTTGAGATGGCAGTATCTGCAGGCGCCAGCAGCGCTCATTTTGGCGGCGCATTATCGATCACTGAAATAACAGCCACATTATTTGCGCACCAAATGAAAATTGATAAAAAGAATCCCAAATGGGAAGAAAGAGATAGATTTATTTTAAGTAAAGGACATGCATGCCTTGCGTACTATGCCGCCTTATGTGAAGTCGGCTATATTTCAAAAGAGGAATTAAGTACTTTTGAGAAAAATGATACAAATCTTTTAGGTCATCCAGTTATTAATAGAAATTTAGGAATAGACTTTTCTAATGGATCTTTAGGCATGGGTCTTTCTCTTGGAATTGGTGTAGCACTAGCTGCAAAAAGAAAGAAAAAAAACTTTTCCGTGTACGTTATTTTGGGTGATGGAGAGTGTAACGAAGGGTCTGTATGGGAAGGAGCTATGGCAGCTCCAAATTTTATGCTTGATAATCTCTATGTTGTAATTGATAGAAATAATTTTCAACAAACTGGATCAAATAAAGAAATAATGAGCGTTGGGAACTTAAAAGACAAATGGTTGAGTTTTGGTTGGCATGCGGTGGAACTTGATGGTCATAACATTAAAGAACTTTATGATTTTTTTAATAATAGTAAAAATATTGATAAACCAAAGGCTATAATAGCTAACACAATTAAAGGAAAAGGTTTTACTTTTTCAGAAAATAATAACGATTGGCATCATTCTGTGCTAAGCAAATCTTTCTACGAAAAAGCAAAGAAAGAACTTTTAAACAAATAAATATTCTATGAATATAAATGAAAAAAATATAAAAATGTGGTCCACGATAGGAGCTAGGGCAACTCTTGGAATTGCTGCATTAGAACTTGCAAAGCAAATTGATAATCTAATTGTGTTAACATGCGATGTTTCC
This sequence comes from uncultured Pelagibacteraceae bacterium, assembly GCA_902607525.1. Taxonomy (GTDB): domain Bacteria; phylum Pseudomonadota; class Alphaproteobacteria; order Pelagibacterales; family Pelagibacteraceae; genus AG-414-E02. Next base: position 4,091 of record CACLKK010000025.1, read on the forward strand.
ACTTCAGCTGGGCTCGATAGGTTTAGAAAAACTTATCCAGAAAAATATCTTGATCTAGGGATTGCAGAACAAAATATGATCGGCGTAGCAGCAGGATTAGCTAGTGAAAATTTTAATGTAATCACAACTACTTTTGCACCTTTTCAAACAATGAGATGTTGTGAACAAATAAAAGTAAATCTTGGATACATGAAACAAAAAGTTTGTATGGTAGGTATAGCGAGCGGACTATCTTTAGGCACTTTGGGTTATACTCATTGTTGTATAGAGGATGTAGGAATTTTAAGATCAATTCCCGAAATAACAATTATTTCTCCTGCAGATTCTTTAGAAACAGTAAAAGCTTTAGAAGCAGCAGTAAAATTAAAAAATTCTTCTTATATAAGGCTTACTGGAGCATCTAATAATCCTATTGTTTATGCTAAAGATTATGAATTCAAAATTGGAAAATCAATTACACTTAAAGAAGGTAAGGATATTACAATATTTTGTTCAGGAGCTATGGTCCATCATAGTTTGGAAGCAGCAAAAATATTAGAATCAAAAAATGTGTCCAGTAGAGTTATAAATATGCATACAATAAAACCCATTGACAAATTGGCAATCGAGGAAGCTTGTAATACAAATTTAATTGTGTCTGTAGAAGAACATAACATAGCAGGAGGCCTAGGCGGAGCTATTGCAGAACATAAATCTACTTTAAAAAAATCTCCAAAACAATTATTTTTAGGAATTAAAGATGCTTATAGCAAAGGAGGAAGTTATAAATTTCTTAGAGAAAAACATAGACTTACCTCAGAAAAAATAGTAGAGGATATCTTTTTAAATTTAAAATAAAAAAATGAACAACAAGGAAAAATATAAAGGTATTTTCATTAAGTCACTTTCTATAGATGAAAAAAAATTTAGTGAAAATTTAAAATATAATGAAATAGCCGAGTGGGATTCAATAGGTCATATGACGTTAATGTCAGGATTGGAAGAAGGTTTTAGTATAAGCATGGAAACAGACGATATAGTAGATTTTAGCTCTTATAAAAAAGGTATTGATATATTAAAGAAATATAAAGTTTTCTAATTCTATTCTAATAAATATAATAATTATTACTTAATTTTAGCATCTAAGCCTAACTCTAATTTTAAAGGTTTTTTAGACTGGACTGCTGAAGGAATGTTTACAGAATTATAATCTCTTCCATTACAATATGAGCAAGCGGTGAGATATTTTTTACCAAAACAAAGTTTATTTATTTGTTCTCTAAGTTCATCAAGACCAATGTTGTCATCTGTAAGATCCACTTCATCTTTTTTATTTTGAGGTATTGCTTTAAGATTTACACCATTTGCAGAAAAAGGGCATCTATATAATTTGCCATGAAGGAGTGAAACTAAATCACTGTTACAGCAATTACTAAATAAATGCTCCAATTCATTTTCACTTTTGTTTGAGTAAGGCATTATTCGACCACAATCTTGCCAAGTGCTGCATCTGAAAGTTGTATAAGCTATATTTTCTTTTTTTGCTACTTCAATAAATTGAGCAGCCGCCCAAGAATGTTTTCCATAATCAGTGATATCAAGTACAACTTTTTTATTTTTTAAACAATTTAAATTTTCTCCTTTGGGAACAAATTTTGCATTAGTATAAACCACAACTTTTTTACATTTTTCATAATTGACTAACTTGTTAACTATTTTGTAAAGCTCTTTATTCATAAATGGATCTCCACCTAAAACTCTAAATTCTTCCAAGCTATCTATGCAAGACATAATTTTATCTATTGATTTAAGTAATAAATTTAATTCACTATCTATGGGTTTTTCATAGTATTGCATAAGGTTAGAACAGTCTTTACATTTCAATGAGCATTTCTCAGTAACTTGAACATCAATAGTTTTGAGGTTTAGTTTTCCATCTCTTGTATAATCTTCCTTTCTTCCCATTTCGTTATAAAATCCAATATTTCTTTGAAGTTTTAAAGACTGCAATTTTCCAAATAATAATTTCATATCAATTTTTTCATAAAGTTGATTTAAATTTTTATTTTCTAATAAATCAGTAACTTTAAAAATATTATTAAATCCTTTTCCAAATAGATCAGGGAGTATTGCTGTAAAATATTGATTTGCTAAAAAGATGTAAGTTTTTCTATTATCAAATTTATAAAGTTCTTCTGGAGAAATTATTAATTTATCTTCTATTTTATATTTTTGTTTTCTTTTATCGCTATCGCAAAAATAATCTATCTGAATATCATGATCCTTCAATGCTAATTGAGTAAGCCTACCAATAGTTCCTGCTCCAAATATTACTATTTTCCCATCTTTTTGATTAGGCTTGTAAGAATTTTGAAAATCAGCAAATTGTAACATTGTTTTTTCAATTAAAGTATTAAATATACTAAAGCTTATTATAAAGAATTGATTTAGTAAACAATAATATTTATATTATCGTTCAATTATTGTACAGTAACTAATTATTTTATGAATATTACACATTTTACCAATTCATTCATTTCTATCACTGCAGGAAAGACTGTTATTGCCTGCGATCCCTGGATTGGGATGACAAATGAAAATGCCTGGGTATCTTTTCCTATAAGTAAGAATGGCGACCATATTTTAAGCAAAATCAATCCAAACTATATTTATATAAGTCATTTGCATTGCGATCATTTTGATCCAAATCTTTTAAAAAAATATAAAAAAAAAAATGTTAAAATTATTATTAAAAAGTTTCGCGATCAAAGATTAAAAAATAAAATTATTGCTCTTGGTTATAAAAATATTATCGAATGTGAATCTTGGACAAAATATACATTGAATAAGGATATTTCTATTGCCATCATTCCTCAAATTTCAAGTAATACAGAAAATATTGAATCTGAGATTGAATATGATCTTGATACATCAATTTTAATTCAAGCAAAAAAATCAAAAAAGGTTTTTTATAATAATGTAGATAATCCTTTGAGTTTAAATGATATAAAAAAAGTTAAAAGTTTTTCAATTAAAAAATTTAAATCAAATATCGATGTTGTTTGCTTTCCTGTAGGTGCAGCAGGAGAATATCCACAATGTTTTTTTAATATAAATAGAAACAAAGAAAAAAAAATAATTGAAAACAAAAGTTTAAAAAAAATAAAATCAAACTTAGAAATTTTAAAACCTAAAGTTTTTTTTCCAGCAGGAGGATCTTACCTAATCGCTGGTAAATATTCATCTTTAAGCAAATATATAGCCCAACCAAAATTTGACAGGATAATGAAATCTTTGAAAAATCAAAGTTATAAAATTTATAATATTTTAGGTAATGGAGAAATAACTTATGAAAAAGGAAATTGGATTTGTAAAAATAATAATTCCTCAAGTTCTATTAATATAAAAAAATTTATTAATAAATACTCAAAAATTAAATATCAATATTCTAATAAAAGAAAAATTTCTATTGAAGAATTAGATAGAATTTATAAACTTTCGCTCTATAATTATAAGATGAAATTACTAAGATTTTCTGTTAAATCATTATGGAATTTAGAATTTAATATATATAAAAATTTAACAGTAAATTCTTCTGGAAATCTTGAGTTAAAAAAATCCCAACTTCTAAAAAAATATTACCTAGAAAATAATAAATTTAAAAATTTGTTTTTTAAAAAGAGAAGTTCATGTCTTAAACTTCATTTAGATATAAATTTATTTTATGATTTATTAAGAAAAAAATATTCTTGGAATCCACCTTTAGCTGGTTCATTAGTAATGTTTGAAAGAAAACCAAATAAATTTGATCCTAATATAACTTCTTCACTAAATTTTTTAACTATTTAAATGAAATTTTAAAATAATCTAATGACAATTTGTATAATACCCGCCAGAGCAGGAAGTACGAGAATAAAAAATAAAAATATAAAAATTTTAAATGGGGAACCTCTTATAGGTCACGTAATTAAAATTGCTAAATCTTCTCAACTATTTGATAGAATTGTAGTTTCAACAGATGGCGAAAGAATAGCAGAAATAGCGAAAGAATATGGAGCTGAAGTTCCTTTTTTTAGAAACAAAAAACTGTCTGACAATTCTACAGCATCTTATAAAGTCATTGTCGACTGTATAAAAAAGATTAAATCTGAGAAAACCTCTTATCATTTTTGCATTTATCCAACTGCTATATTTATAGATAAGAACGATCTTAAAAAAGCTTATAATAAAATTTTAAAATTAAAATATAATTTTCTATGTCCAGTTCAGAAATTTACTTCAAATCCACTCAGATCTTTTAAAATAAAAAAAGGCTCTATTTATTACAACTGGCCAAAATATCAAATGACAGCAAGTCAGGATCTAGAGGATTTTTACCATGATACGGGGTCATTCTATATATATAAGACCAGAGCTTTATTGAAATTAAGGGATCATAAAATTTTACCTCCTAAATCAACCTTTTATATTTTGAAAAAATTTACTATAGATATAAATACACCGGAAGATTTAAAAATCGCCAAAAAAAATTTTAAAAATTTACGAAAAAATTAAAATTTGTTTTTATTATTAATCCAGCTAAGTGTTAATCTAAAATCTGCTTTGCTATGAACATCAATAGAATTTTTAATTATATATGGCACAACTTTGGGACCTAAAAAATTCCATGGTGGCTCACCATTGTTTAAAAGCAAATTTCTTGTTCTTATTACCCAAAAATTATGAGCAAGAAAAAAATTTTTGGGTAAATCTTGTCGATTTGAGGAAATTTTTTTTTTAAATTTAAAAAAAGATCTAAGATATCCATCTTTATTAATTCTTTTCGATCTATAAGGATGATGATCGTTATTTAATAAGACGGGTACACAAGCCGTTGCTTTTGGATTTTTTAAAAGCATATTTAAACATTTATTAATCCATTGATATTTAATAGTTGCAGAATTTGCTAATAATACGACAATAATTTTTGGAAAAATTTTTTTTTTATTTAAACATTTTATAGCGTGGAGAATTACATCACGGTGAAGAGAATTTTTTTTTGCTAATTTTTTTGGTCTTAATATTTTTTCAAAACCCAAATTACTTGCAATATTTAAAATTTTCTTGCTATCGCTCGAAACATAAAAACCATTTATACTCTTAACTTTTTTTGCCTCAATGCAAGGATATGCTAAGATTGGTTTTTTTTTAACTTTAGTAATGTTTTTGTTTTTTAAAGCGCTATTACCTTTGCCAGTTAACAATGCAACTATTTTCATTTATTTTTCATGTTTATATTATTGTTCAATTATTGTACAGTTAATAATTATTAATATTTAATTGTTAATTTAAGGTTTACTATTAAATGATATATAAACTTATTAAAATAGTTGCTCGTACAAAGTTTTACATAAAAAGACCA
>CACLKK010000026.1 GCA_902607525.1 uncultured Pelagibacteraceae bacterium
ATTTAATAAAAATAAAAAAAGAAAAAGAAGTTGAAGAAGAGAAAAAATTAATTGAAAAAACGGAACAAACTTACAAAAATAAATTAGATGACGCTGAACAAAAAAAACTCTCACACCTTGAGGAAATAAATAAATTAAAAGAAAAAAGAATATCAGAAGAAAATGAAGCTAGAAGAAAATTGAATAAAATTCATAAAAATAAAATAGAAGAAATAGAAAGAGATAGATCAAACCGTCTTGAAGAGGCAAAAAGAATAATAGAAAAAAAATTAAAAGAAGAAGAGAAAAGCAGGAGATTAAAAGAAGAACAAGAAAGAAAACAAAGGGCAGAAGAAGCTAGAAAAATACAAATTAAAGAAGTAGAAACAGCAAAAGATATTGAAAGGGAAAATTTAAAAAAAATGGAAGAAAGAAGGTTAGGTCTACCTCTCGAACAGGAAAATTCAGAACAAGAAAAAAAGGATCAGAGTTAATGGCGGAGAGAGTGGGATTCGAACCCACGGTACCTTTGACAGTACACAAGCTTTCCAAGCCTGCGCCAATTTTTTAACGTAGCAAAATCAATATTTATTTAACGGAGAAATCTTAAAATTGGAGTTGGATTGCGATCAGGGTGCGATCGGATTATTTTTTAATTTTGATCGCTAATCACAAGTCATTGTACCAAAACCTGTATCTCTACATGTCATTGATTTGTTTTGACTCTGTGTATTGCTCCAAGCACCAAGAATAGCTAGTTGGTTAGCACGTTGCTGTTGTGCAAGCTTTTGATTTCTTTCCACTAGTTTCATTTTTGCAGCTTCTTCTGATATTTGACCATCTTCTACTTGTTTGGCTAATAGATCTGCCCACATCATATATTCATCACCTTCTTTGCTACGATTTCTTTGATTAGATTTGCTTTCATTAATATAACTCATTCTACTTTGTTTGCCGCAATCTGATATTTCTCTAATACTTTTTTCAGGAGTAGAACAATTCTGATAATGTTGCCAATAAGACATAGGGGTTGCGCAACCTACTAAAAAAAGGAAAGGGATAAATAATAATAAATTTCTCATTTGTGATCGCATTGCGATCACACTGCGATCAATTTGATTTTAGCCTCTGTTTCTAAGTTTGAAAAGCTTAAATAAGTGGCGGAGAGAGTGGGATTCGAACCCACGGTACCTTTGACAGTACACAAGCTTTCCAAGCCTGCGCCTTAAACCGCTCGGCCATCTCTCCATTTAAGCATCCTTGTTAATTTTTAAAACGCCAATGAATGCTTCTTGAGGAATTTCTACTTTTCCAAATTGTTTTGCTTTAGATTTTCCTTTCTTTTGTTTATCTAAAAGTTTTCTTTTTCTATCTCTAGCACCCCCGCCATGAATTTTTGTAAGAACATCTTTTCTAAAACCTTTTATAGTTTCTCTAGCTATTATTTTTCCCCCAATAGCAGCCTGCACAGGAATATGAAAATTGTGCCTTGGAATTAATTCTTTTAATTTCTCGCAAACTAATCGTCCTTGTGATTGAGCAAAATCTTTATGAATAATCATTGATAAAGCGTCTACAGGTTCTGTATTCACTAAAATTCCCATTTTAACTAAATTGCCTTCTTTATATCCTGTGATTTCATAATCAAAACTAGCGTACCCGCTTGAAATAGATTTAAGACGATCATAAAAATCAAAAACAACCTCGTTTAAAGGAAGTTCATAAATTAAGACAGCTCGATTCCCTGAATATGTTAAATTATTTTGTTTTCCTCTTTTATCCTGGCAAATTTTTATTATGGAACCTAAATATTGATCCGGTGTTATTATTGTTGCATTAATCCATGGCTCTTCTATGAATTCTATTTGGGTAGGATCAGGCATGTCCGTGGGGTTCTGCAATTCTTGTATGGCTCCATCTTTCTTTTTTAGTTTGTATATAACGCCGGGAGTTGTTGTAATTAAATTAATATCAAATTCTCTTTCTAGTCTTTGAGTTATTATTTCTAAATGTAATAAACCTAAAAAACCACATCTAAAACCTAATCCAAGTGCGCTTGAGGACTCGGGCTCATAAGAAAAACTTGAATCATTCAACTTTAATTTTGCTATACCGTCTTTTAATTTTTGATATTCAGAATTATCAACTGGAAATAAGCCACAAAACACAACAGGCTTGCTCGGTTTAAATCCTGGTAATGGCTTATCAATAGGATTTGAAACATCACATATTGTGTCACCTACTTTCGTATCAGATAAATTTTTTATTCCTGTAATTATAAAACCAATTTCCCCTGATGAAATTTTATCTACATCTTGAGGTTTGGGTGTAAACACGCCTACTTTTTCAATAGTGTGTTCGGTATTGTTAGACATCATTTTAACTTTCATGCCTTTTTTTAAACTTCCGTCTATAACTCTTACTAATATTACAACTCCTAAATAACTGTCATACCAGCTATCCACTAATAAAGATTTTAGAGGATCATTAATATTTCCTTTTGGAGAAGGTAAATTTTTTACTATGGACTCTAAAATATCATCAATTCCCTCTCCTGTTTTTCCAGAACAACTAATTGAACGACTGGTATCTATACCAATTACATCTTCAATTTGCTTTTTAACTTTTTCAGTATCTGCAGCAGGCAAGTCAATTTTATTTAATACTGGAATAATTTCATGATTATTATCTAGAGCTTGATAAACATTTGCTAATGTTTGGGCTTCGACTCCTTGGGAACTGTCTACAATTAAAATCGAACCTTCGCATGCTGAGAGCGATCTACTTACTTCATAACTAAAATCTACATGTCCAGGAGTGTCAATGATATTAAGTAAATAATTTTTTCCATCTTTCGCTTTATATTTCAAACGAACAGTTTGAGCTTTTATAGTAATTCCTCTTTCCCTTTCAATATCCATGGAATCTAAAACTTGCTCTTTCATTTCTCTGTCGGTTAATCCTCCACATTTATGGATTAACCTGTCAGCTAGAGTAGATTTTCCATGATCGATGTGCGCAATTATTGAAAAATTGCGAATAATTTCATTCGTTGACATTAGGATCTTAGTGTTGCGCCTGTTGATTCTTGAACAGCCAGTATAATTTTTTTGCTTATTTGATCAATATCCTTTTCACTTAAAGTTTTATCTTTAGGTTCCAATATAACATTGAAAGCAATAGATTTTTTGCCAGCAGCTATTTTTTCTCCTTGATAGACATCAAAAACTTTAACATCTTTAATTAATACGCTATCAACTTTTTTAACAATTTTGGTAATTTCGCTTGAAGTATATTTTTCATCTATTACGAAAGCGAAATCTCTAGCGACTTTTTGATAGTCTGAGACAACAAATTGTGGTTTAGCTTCTCTAATTTTTTTCCTAGACTCAGGTATATTGTCTAAAAAAATTTCAAAACCTAAAACGTTATCAGTTCTTAAATCTAATTTTTTAATAATATGAGGGTGAATTTCTCCAAAATATGCTAACTCCGGACCATTAGGCGAGCCTAGCGCCAATAGACCCGATCTTCCTGGGTGGTACCATTTTTTTGTTTTGTTGCTCACACTAATCTTGGAAATATCTACCCCAATTTCATTTAGAGTTCTTAAAGCATCATTTTTAATATCAAAAACATCAAAATTTCTTTCTTTTTCTATCCAATTTTTTCTAGAATATTTTCCTGTTTTAATTGCACCAATCATAGTTGATTGCTCTCCAGGTTTATTGCCTTTAAAAACTGGTCCTATTTCAAACATCATAAGATCTTCAAAATTTCTATGAATATTTTTTTTCGCACTAATAATTAAATTACTATAAAGAGATGACCTTAGAACATCTAAATCAGATGATATTGGATTAGATAATTTAATTTCTCTTTTTAATTCTGAAAACAGTGTATCTGTTTTTGAGTCTGTAAACGACCAAGTAACCGCCTCGGTATAACCCTTTGAAGCAACTGATCTTTGTGCAAAATGAAAAAGTTTTTGTTTATAGTTTAAAGTATCTTTAATATTTTCTTTTTCAGGATTAATTAGAGGAACCTTATCGTAGCCTTTAATTCTAGTTAGTTCCTCTATAAGATCAATATCTTCTTTAAGATCTGGTCTCCATGTGGGTGGCAAAACCTTCATTTTTTTTCCGCTCATTTTTATAAAACATCCCAGTGAAGATAGAATTTTTTTAATTTCAACACTTGTGATTGAAAATCCAATAACTTTAGAAAATTTTTCTGTTTCTAAATCAATTAATTTTCTCTCATCTTTTATTTTTCCTACAATTGAAAATTTGCTGGCTTCACCGCCACACAAATCAAGAATCATGCACATTCCAAGTTCTAAGCCTAATTTTATAGAATCTGGATCAATGCCTCTCTCAAACCTATATTTTGCATCTGTATCAATATTTAATGTCTTAGAAGTTTTTCTAATTGGCGTTGGGAAAAAATACGCTGACTCTAATAAAACATTTTTAGTAGAAAATTCTGTTCCTGATCTAGTTCCTCCAATAATCCCTCCTAACCCTAAAACTCCTGATTTATCACTTATTGTGCACATATTATCCTGAAGTGAATATTTTTTATTATCTAAAGCTTCAAAAGATTCACCTTTTTTTGAATTTCTAACAATGATTTCTTGATTAATCTTATCGGCATCATAAGCATGTAAAGGTCGATTTAAATCAAACATTACATAATTTGTAGCATCTACAATTGCAGAAATAGGCTTTAGGCCTAAGGATATAATTCTTTTTTTAAGCCAATCTGGACTTTCTTTATTTTGAACATTTTTAATATATACACTCCCAAAAATACCACAGCCCTGAACCTTTTCTTTTTTTATTGAAACTTTAATAGGGCTTTTAAATTTTTGATTTATTTTAATAGGTGGTTGTTTTTTTAACTGTCCCAGACCAGAAGATGATAAATCTCTCGCAATACCTCGCACACCCAAACAATCAGGTCTATTCGGAGTAATAGAAATATCCATAGTTTTTTCTCCAGTATTTTTAAAGTATTTATCACCAATATTTTTTTCTTTTTTATTTAGCTCAATAATTCCCTCTTTATCTGAAGATTCTTGAAGCTCATAACCTGAACAAAGCATTCCATGAGATTCTATTCCTCTTATTTTTGCTATTTTCAATTTCATATTAGTTTTAGGGATAACTGCACCTGGAGGTGCATACACTGCAAATAATCCATCTCTAGCATTTTGGGCTCCACAAACAACCTTAACTAAATTTCCACTTCCTATATCGACTTCACAAAGTTTTAACTTATCTGCGTTAGGATGTTTTTGAGATTTTATAATTTTACAAATAATAAAATTATCCAAATTATCATTTGATGATTTTATGTTTTCTACTTCCAGTCCAATTTCTGTTAATCGTTCTGCCACTTGGTTTAGGTTAGCTTTAGTTGATAGATGATTTTTTAACCATGATAGAGAAGTAATCATCTGCTTAAACCTCTATAGTTTGTTGGAACATCAAGTGGATCAAATCCATAAAATTCTAACCATCTAATATCACTTTCAAAAAAAGCTCTAAGATCATTGATCCCATATTTCAGCATGGCTAAACGATCAATCCCTACTCCAAAAGCATACCCTTGGTATTGTTTTGGATTTACTTTTGCATTTTTTAAAACATTTGGATGCACCATCCCACAGCCAAGAATTTCTAACCATTTATCGCCTTCTCCAATCCTAATTTTTCCATCTTGAATTTTGTATCCAATATCTACTTCTGCTGATGGTTCGGTAAAAGGGAAGTGACTTGGTCTAAATCTAATTTTTACTTTTTCAACCTCAAAAAATTTCTTAACGAAATAATATAAACAACCTTTAAGATGACCCATGTTAATGTTTTTATCTATGTGTAAACCTTCCAATTGATGAAACATGGGTGAATGCGTTTGATCGCTATCATGTCTATAAGTTCTTCCGGGAGCAATTATTTTAAATGGAGGTTTGCCTTTTAACATTGTTCTAATTTGAACTGGAGATGTGTGAGTTCTTAAAAGTAAATCTTTAGAACGATCAAGATAAAAAGTGTCATGCATATCTCTAGCTGGATGATTTTCTGGAGTATTTAATGCAGAAAAATTATAATATTCATTTTCTACGTCAGGTCCTTCTTCAACAGAAAAACCAATCTCAGAAAAAATAGAAGTGACCTCGTCTATAACTTGTGAAACTGGATGAATTTTTCCTGAAAAGTATGCTCTTCCTGGTAAAGTTACATCTATTTTTTCGTTTTTAAGTTTTTTATCAATTTCTGATTGGTCAAAATCAACAAGCTTTGCTTCAAGAATTTCTGTTACTTTTGTTTTTAATGAGTTAAGTTTTGAAGCATATTCTTTTCTTTCATTTTGATCCAAACTTCCAATTTTCTTAAAAAGTTCAGTAATAATTCCTTTTTTACCAAAAATCTCAGTTTTTGTTTTTTCATAGGAGTTACGATCATTTACATTCTTTATTTTGTTTAAAATGTCAGATTCAATTTGATTAAAGTTTTCCATATCAAAATTCTTTTTAGTGATTCTCTACTTTTAGGAAGATAATAGAAATACCCTTATTAGTTAAGGGAGGATTGTACTTTTTTTACAATAGATTTGAATACTTCTGGGTTATTATATGCAATATCCGCTAAAACTTTTCTATCAAGCTTAATTCCTGACTTATTTAGCCCATTAATAAATTTTGAATAGGTAATGCCCTCTGCCCTTACACCAGCGTTTATTCTTTGAATCCATAAAGATCTAAATTCTCTTTTTTTTGCTCTTCGATCTCTGTAGGCATACTGCATGGCTTTTTCTAAAGCTTGTTTTGCTATACGAATAGTATTTTTTCTTCTGCCATATTGGCCTTTTACCTGTTTTAAAACTTTTTTATGGCGTGCGTGACTTGTTACTCCTCTTTTTACTCTTGCCATTTTATCCCCTCAAGCTGTAAGGCATATACGATTTTACTATTTTTGAATCTTGTTTTGACATAATCGTAGTACCTCTTTGTTTTCTAATTTGTGAATTAGTTCTTTTAATCATTCCATGTCTTTTTCCCGCTTGTGGCATCTTAACTTTGCCTTTAGCAGTTAATCTAAATCTTTTTTTTGCTGAACTTTTAGTTTTTAATTTTGGCATAAAATTTATGCAGTTTATACAAATATTATATTTGTTTTACAATAAGATTATAATGGTTGGATTATCATTACTATCTGCCTTCCTTCAAATTTAGGCTGTACTTCGACTTTTCCAAGATTGGCAGTATCATTAGTAATTCTTGTCATCAGCTCATAACCCAATTTAGTATGTTGCATTTCTCTTCCTCTAAATTGGACTGTAAACTTTACTTTATCTCCTTTTGTCAAAAATTTTTGAGCATTTTTAATTTTAAAATTGTAATCATGAATTTCAGTAACTGGTCTGAGTTTAATCTCTTTTAAATTCATGACCCTTTGTTTTTTTTTTGCTTTATGAGCTTTTTTTTGCAAATCATATTTATATTTTCCAATATCAATAATTTTGCAAACTGGTGGATTGGCATTAGGTGAAATTTCAATTAAATCTAAACCTTCTTGTCTAGCAATATTGATCGCTTCTTGGGTGGAGAGTGTTCCTAAATTTTTCCCCTCACTGCTTATTACTTGAACTTGGGGAGCTCGAATCCTTTCATTTGCTTTCGGCCCTTTTGGCTTAGTTCTCCTTTGAAAATAATTTTGTTTTTGAAAAGCCACTTAGTTAATAGGAAATTTATTTTTTTTAGATATGTTTTTAATAGCCTGATCTAATGAAAGAGTTTCTTGTTTTTCTGATCCCAATTTTCTAATAGTCACACTTTTAGCCTTCACTTCTTTTTCACCACAAATTAACAACAGCGGTACCTTAGATAGTGAGTGCTCTCTAATTTTATAATTTATCTTCTGATTTTTTAAATCCACTTCGGTGTTTATACCTGCTTTAATACATTCTTCAAATATTTTTTTTGCATAATTATCAAATTCTGCCGCAATTGGTAGTACAACCACCTGTAAAGGCGCCAACCATAATGGTAGTTTTCCTGCGTAATGTTCAATTAGAATACCGATGAACCTCTCTAAAGATCCAAATAAAGCTCTGTGAAGCATTACTGGAACTTTTTTTGATCCATCTTTTCCAACATAAGTAGAACCAAGTCTTGATGGAAGATTTAAGTCAACCTGCAAAGTTCCGCATTGCCAATCTCTTCCTATAGTATCTCTCAAAACAAAATCTATTTTAGGTCCATAAAAAGCTCCTTCTCCTTTATTAACTTCATAATTTAATTTCGATTGTTTTATAGCTTTAAGTAGAGCAGATTCTGCTTTGTCCCATATTTTATCATCTCCAACTCTTTTTTCAGGTCTATCAGAAAACTGTAGTAATACATTTTCAAATCCAAGATCTTTATAAATTTCTAATATTAAACTTGTTACACTTAAACACTCATCTGTAATTTGATCTTCTGTGCAAAATATGTGGGCATCATCTTGGGTAAAAGCTCTAACTCTTAATAAACCGTGTAAAGCACCCGAAGGTTCATACCTGTGCACTTTTCCAAATTCTGATAGTTTAAGTGGTAGATCTCTATAACTTTTAAGTCCTTGGTTAAATACTTGTATACCTCCAGGACAATTCATGGGTTTAATAGCAAAGATTTTTTCGTCCGGTGTTTCAGATGTAAACATATTTTCACCAAATTTTTCCCAGTGCCCTGACTGTTCCCACAAAGTTTTGTCTAATATTTCGGGAGTATTAATCTCTTTGTATCCGGCATTTTTTTGTTTTTGCCTCATATATCCAACAAGAGTTTGAAATAAAGTCCAGCCTTTGTGGTGCCAAAAAACTGCGCCTGGACTTTCTTCTCTAAAATGAAACAAATCCATTTCCTTACCTAGTTTTCTATGATCTCTTTTTTCCGCTTCCTCTAGCCGTGAAAGATACTGGTCTAATTCTGTCTTATTTCGCCAACATGTACCATATATTCTTTGGAGCATTTCATTATTTGAGTTTCCTCTCCAATAAGCCCCTGAAACTTTTGTCAGCTTAAATGCCTTGCCTATTTTTCCTGTCGATGGGAGATGAGGACCTTTACATAAATCATGCCACTTTCCATGGTGATAAATTGATACTTCCTCATTTGACGGAATATCCGCTATGATTTCTGCTTTATAATGTTCGCCTATTTTTTTAAAATGTTTAATTGCTTCATCTCTTTTCCAAACTTCTCTTTTTGTTGAATCATTACGATCAACTATTTCTTTCATTTTTTTTTCTATTTTTTTAAGATCTTCATTAGTAAATGGCTCTTTTCTGGAAAAATCATAATAAAATCCATTATCTATAACAGGCCCAATTGTAACTTGAGTTTTCGGAAATAATTCTTGTACC
>CACLKK010000027.1 GCA_902607525.1 uncultured Pelagibacteraceae bacterium
CAGATATATAGCCTAAATAATTTATATTTTCTTTTAGATTTTTTTGTTTTTTATTATCACCAACAATTGAAAATTCAAAATTAAATTTTATTTTATTTAACATTTCTATAAAGTGAAAAATTCCTTTTTCAGGATTCATTCTTCCAATATATAAAAATCTGGCCTTGTCTAATGAGGCATCTTTATAATTTTTTTCCCATTTTTCATTAAGTCGAGATGAATTTATAAGATATGATTTTTTTTTATCAAATAATCTTTCGTGATTGACTATGACTTTAGAATTAGATGTAACCAGTAGATACATAATATGGTATATCCAAACGAAACCTTTTCCTAAAATATATCTATATTCTTCATGACCTTTGCTAAACAAGTACAAAAATACATTTTTTTTTCTAAACAAAAATAAGATCAAAGATGCTAAAAAAGTATAAGGTGTAATAGAAACTATTAAATAATTGGGTTTAGGAATTTTGATTGTTTTAAAAATAAAGTAAATAAATTTAAATATATTAGATGCTATTTTTACATTTTTTATATTAATCTTTTGACTGCCCTTTTTGTTGGAACTTCTAACAATATATTCAACTTGGTAATAGTCACTTAGACCTTCTGGTAGTATTTTTAAATCGAGATTATCACAATAGAAATTATTATTTTCATTAAAAATTTTTTCATTATTTATTATTATTAAATTTTTATCGGACATCTATTCTACTTTTAGTTAAATAGTTTACTTAGTTTTCTCATTACTTATTTTATAAGAAAATAAGTAAATGATAAACAGCACAACGGAATAATATTTACAAAACATACCGTTTTTCATAAAAAAAATTGGTGGCAAAATTAATATTAAATATACTAGGTTTATAATTAGAGAAACAGAGTAATTGCTTTGTAATTTATTTTTATTTTTTTTAAGCAAAACTTTATACAAAAGCATATGAAGGTGTTTTCCATCTGGATGTATGGGTGATTTTTTTTCTTTTAATAATTTTCTTATAAATGAAAAGAAAACTTCAAAAAATAAATAAAATAATAAAATACAAAAATAGAATGGTGATATTTCCGGATATGCTTTGCTTGTCATTATAGTTGTTATTGCAATAAATGAACCAAGAAAATACGCCCCACCATCTCCTAGAAAAACATTAGCTTTAGGGAAGTTATATTTAAGAAATGTTCCTATTATTAAAATTGAAGAAAAAATAAAAAAGGCCAAATCCCAATTTTCACCTAAAATATTTATAAAAAATAAATTTATTAAAATGATCAGAGAATGAATGCCAAGCAATCCATTATAACCATCAATTAAATTGCTTCCGTTAATAATAAAAAGAAAACATAAACAAACGAAAAATAGTGAAAAAATATCAATTTCTAAAAGTCTATTTAAAAATGCAATTCCTGTGTTTTGGATGTAAAATTTATTTAAAATTACTAAAAAGATTAAAGAAATAATCATTAATAATAGTCTAAGCTTCGGTCTAAGATTTAGTTTTAAATCATCGGACAATCCTAGAAAGAAAAATAGAGTACAAAATGATAAATATTCGTAATAAAAAATTTGTTTAAAATATAAAGAATAAAAAAATAAAATTAAAAATGAAAAAAATATACCTATTCCACCAGATGTAGAAATCGGAGACTGATGAAAAGCTTGTGGTTTTCTGAACTCACTGTCAATTAATAAGTCTATATTATATTTATTTAAAAATATAAGGAAGTATTTATAAAAAAATAAACCAAAAACTATTAAAAAAAAAAATAAAATTATATTATTTAAATCCATACTTTTTTAGAGAATAAATTGAGATACATAACACAGATATAAAATTTTTGATAAAATTAAAACGATTATAATTTTTGTTTATATTCCAAATCCAATATAAGTTTCTTAGTTTGTTACTTTGCAATGAACCTCTCCTTATTCTATACTTTGTTAAACTTTCTGGAAGACAATAAGCATAATTTACTTTCTTTAAAATTTGACACTTAAAAAAATAATCCTCACAAATTTTAGTATTGCTAAATTTTGTATTTCCTATACTAGATCTTTTTATCATCATCGTGCTAGTTGCAATTGAAGTATTTTTAATGAATTTTTCAAAACAAAAATATTCTGGAACTTTTACTTCTTTTAAATTACTTTCTTCTAAATTTTCCTTAAATGTAAAATAATTTGTATATGTAAAATAATATTTATTTTTTATCATAAATTTTAATTGTTTATATAGTTTTTCCCTCTCCCAAAGATCATCCGAATCTATAAAAGCTAAATAATCTGATTTAGAATTCCTTATTGCAAGATTCCTACAAAAGCTAGCTTGTCTCTTTTTTTTTAACCAAATAATATCTATATTAGGATGATCGGTATAGGTTTTTAAGATTTTACGAGTTTCATGATTTGAGTTAGCATCAATAATAATTAACTTCCAATTTTTAAAAGTTTGATTTATAACCGAATTAATTGTTTCTGCTATATATAACTCAGAATTGTAATTGGGCAAGACTATTTCTACTTTAACATCAGACAGATTGACGGGCATTAATATATTTATAAACTAAGATATTATAAATACAATATGATCAAATCTTTATCAATAATATTTCCAGTTTTTAACGAAGAATTAAGATTAAAATCAAGTTTTAATCATATTTTGATTTTTTTGAAAAAAAAACGTTATTTTAAAATTGAAATAATTTTTGTTGATGATGGCAGTATTGATAAGAGCTATGTACTAATAAAAAATTTTATAAATATATTTAAAAAATATAAAACTCCTAATAAAGTTAAAATTAAAATAATAAAATCCAAAAAAAATCTGGGTAAAGGTTATGCATTAAAACAGGGCGTACAAAAAGCAAAACATGACTGGATTTTAACCGCCGACATTGACCAATCTGTTCCACTTTCTCAAATTTGTAAATGGTTAGAAAAAAAAATAGTCAATAATAAATATCTTGTCTACTTTGGTTCTAGAACACATAAAAAATCTGTTGTGAAAAGAGATTTTCTTAGAAAATTACTAGGAGATATAATGAGTTTGTTTGTTATCACAATTTTAGGCTTAAAATATTTTGATACACAATGTGGATATAAACTATACAAAAAATCATTAGCAAAAATAATTTTTTCTAAAATGAAAAGTTTTGGATTTGAGCACGATCTAGAAATAGTCTTACTTTTAAAATTAAAAAAAATTGAAATAAAAGAACTTCCCGTTAAATGGATACATAAAAAAAATAGTAGCTTAAATATATTAATAGATCCTATAAAAATGTTCTTCGGTATTTTTGTTATAAGATTACGTTTCTAGTTAAAATTAATTATTGCAACAAATTATAATAATAAATATTGCAGCATATCAAAAAAAACGAAGAGTACAGAAAAAGTACAATTACATTTTTTAAATTTATATATGTTGTCGAACTTAAAAAAGTAAAAGCTATTAAAAGTATAAGTGGGTCAAAATATTCTTGAAAGATAGGATTTATAAATATGAATATAGTAATAAAATATAATAAAATTAAGCCATCCTTAAAATTTTTATTAATAAATATTATTATAATTATCCATGATATAAAAAACGAAAAATAAATGAATATTTTTCTAATTATATCATCGTTAAATACAATCAAAGAAACTTTATGTATTACCCCTTTTCCCGTTGATGGGTAATTAGATTCAGAATAAAATTCCGACAAACCAATGTAATAGAAAATATAAATACAATATATTATAAATAAAAAAATTAAAAAATAATTAATTTTTGATAAAAAAGATTCTTTAATTAGTTGAAAAATTTTTTTTTCTTTGAAAAAGAATAGAGGAATTAAATAGAAAGCGAGTATTGTTGATGCATAACCAAAATTGTTAAGGTATAATTGGTTTGTTAATTTTACAGGACCTGGAGTTATATTCCCCCACAAAATAACTAAATAAATAAAAGGTAATGAAAATATTAAATAAAAGAGAATAGAAAGTACTTTAAAATTAATCTCTTTTTTTGCTCCCAGAATAGTAAAAAAGCAAATTAATGGAATAACAATAAGCTTTTGATCAAAATAAACGCACAGTGAACTAAAAAAGATTGAGAAAAAAAGTTGAAAATATATTTTGTAGTTTTTCTTACTGTTATTTTCCAAAAAATAATTTAAAAATAAAAATGATAATAATAGAGAAATATAACCGTAATTTTCTTCCAAACCCCAATATGCACTTGTTCTATAGTATGGACTTAAAAGAACAACTGACGAGATTAAAAATAATAATAAACTATCTATTTCTTTAAATTTTTGTTTTAAACAAAAATAAAATAAAAAAGGTGTTGTTAGAGAAACAATAAATACACTTCTCCTATAACCCATTTCAGTTTCTATAAATGGATTAAATAGTTTATGAAGAATATATAGGAGAGGAGGTCTGTTACTTAAATAATTTTCACTATGAATAGAATCATATACATTTTGACTTATAAACAATTGAATGTTTGGCCACGCAAATATCCAATCACCTAAATGACTACCAGCACCAGCAGAATTTTCATCCAAATAAAAGCCCAAAAAAAAGGATGAAAATGATATGAAAATTAATAAGCATGATAAAATTTTGTAATTATCTTTCATGTGCATCTTATTATCAATTTATAGAGTTTCCTTATACTTTATTATTTTATACTAATATATCAAAAAGTTATGCCTACAGATAAATTACTTTATTACTTAGCAAATTATACTTTGCAACATAGTTTTGAAAAAGAAGTAATTAATTTTTTAAAAAAAGAAAAAAAATTAATTATTTTCGATATAGGTTGTTATAGAGGAATTTTCACTAAAACAATTTTAAATTTGCTAGGGAGAAAAAGATATAAATTTTATCTTTTTGATATTAATAAAAATGTTAAAAATTACTTAAAAAAAATACTAAAATTAAAAAACATTTATTATAATGAAGTTGCTCTTAGTAACAAAAATGGAACGGCAAATTATAATTATAATGAATTTTTTGAATCAGCGGGATCTTCATTATCTAATGTATTTAAAAATGACAAAAGATGGAACTTTTCAAGAAAAATGCTGGTAAAAATTCTATCCCTCAATCCCAAAGAAAAAAGAGGCTTTGTAAAATATAAGGTTCCTACTATTACTTTGGACAGATTTTTAGAAAAGAATAAAATAAACAAAATTGATTTACTCAAAGTTGATATAGAAGGATCAGAATATAGTTTGCTCAAAGGTGCAAAAAAAGCTTTAAAAAAAAATAAAATAAAAATCATTTTGCTAGAAATAATGGATAAAAAAAATAATTATGTTAAAAAAGAAAAAAAAATTTTATCTTTGCTTAAAAATAAAAATTTTAATCTTATAAGAAAAGCCAATATATTATCCACCTCTTTATTTAGTGGTTTAAAAGGTGGTGACTATTTATTTATTAATAAAAAATATTTATGATATACGTATAAAAATATATACTAATAGTAATTAAATGAACTTGCTTAATATAATAAAAAATAATTTATTTATACAGAATTTTGTATCAACTTTTGTTTCCTTTTTACCTCCATACTTGGAGTTCACCGTTTCAAAATATTTGGCAATAAAAAAAGCAATGTACGTAACAGCTCACGACGAAACATATGGTTGCTACTTAGAATTTGGAGTTTTTACTGGTAGCTCGTTTAATTTTGCAATGAAAGTAAATAAAAAAATAGAAAAAATATTTGGAAAATCAAATTGTGAATTCATAGGCTTCGATTCTTTTGAGGGATTTGGACAGATTAAAAAGGAAGATGAAAACCCAAGATTTCAAGACCATATTTTTTCAGTCGATGAAAAAAAAGTTTTAAAGAATATTGAAAAGTGTGCAAAAGGACAAAAAATGAGAATCGTTAAAGGTTTCTACCAGGATACATTAAAGGATAAAACAACATTAGATTTAAAAATTGATAAAGCGAGAGTAGTTATGATTGATTGTGATTTAAAAGAATCGGCTCGATTGGCTCTCGAGTTTATAAAACCTTCCATACAAGAAGGAACAATCATATTATTTGATGATTACGTTTATTTTAAGGGAGACAAAAACAAAGGTGAGTCTGGAGCTTTTAATGATTTTAGAAATAAATATCCAGAAATTTTATTTAGAAGAATTTTTGATTATGGATATGCTGGAAAAGCTTTTATAGCTTACAAAATAAATTAATTTTTCTTATGAAAAAAGGCATTATTAACAGAAAGCTATGCATCTGTAAAAATAATTTAAAATATAAAATAAATTTTGGAGATTTGCCCTTAATTAATAATTATAAGAAAAAAAAAAATTTACACAAATATCCTACTATAATTACACAATGTAAAAAATGTCTTTTGATACAATTGAAATATTCAATTTCAGATAAACTTCTTTTTCCTAACAACTACTCTTATTTAAGCGGAAACTCAAAAGAGAAAATAAACAACTTTCAATCTCTAGTTTTTAAAATAAAGAAAATCTCTAATCAAAGTAAATTACAGATTTTAGATATAGGAAGTAACGACGGCTCTTTTTTAGAATTAGCAAAGAAAAGTGGAATTAAAGTATTAGGAGTTGAACCTACTAATACAGCTAAAATTTCTATAAATAAAAATGTTAACACAATAAAAAAACATCTTAATCTTAAATTAGCAAAGAAAATATTAAAAAAGTATTCTAAATTTGATTTTATTGTAGCTAACAATTTTTTTGCCCAAACTAATAATTTAATAGAAATAATAAAATCAATAAAATTAATTTTAAAAAAAGAAGGAACGTTAATTATTGAAGTTCAGTATTTGTACGATTTATTATATCAAAAAGGTTTTGATTCTTTTCATCATGAACATATTGCTTATTACACCACCTCTTCAATTCTGAAATTATTAAAAAAATATAAAATATTTATTTTTGATGCCGAAAGATTAAAAGTTCATGGAGGAATTTTAAGAGTTTATGCAAGCTTAAATAAAAGGCCGTTGACGAAAAATTTAAAAAAAATGCTAAAGAATGAAAATGACAAAAATATTATCAAAAAAATAAGACATTTAAATTCATTCAGAATTCAATTTAACGATAGAATAAAAAGTTTATTTAATCATTTAAAAGAAAAAGGAAAAAAAATTTATGCTATGGGTGCGGCTCCAAGATCTTGTGTTTTACTAAATTCTTCTGAATTATCAAAAAATGAAATTTCTCTTATAGGAGAAGTGCCCGGATCTTTAAAATGTAATAAATATGTTCCTGGAACGGATATTATGGTCAAAAATGAGAATAAAATCATTATAGATAAACCAGATTATGTAATTATATTAGCTTGGCATTTAAAACAAAGGATTATTAAACTATTAAAAAACAAGGGGTACAAAGGCAGTTTCATAATTCCTTTACCAAAGTTAAAAATTATAAAAAAATAGTTCTCATAGCCATCTATGAATAAAAAAAAACAGCTTGATATTTTAATTCCCGTATTTAATGAAAACGAAATAATAGTTGAAACATTAAAAAATATATTATCAACTGTAAAATGCGATTTTAGAGTTTTAATTTGCTATGATTATGAAAAAGATTCTACTTTAGAAATTATAAAAAATTCTTTTAACAATAATGAGAAGATCGTATTTATAAAAAATTTTTCTACCGGTTTTAATAATGCTTTAGTTACAGGTTTTAAAAATTCAACAGCCGATGCAGTCCTCTTTTATATGGCTGATGACCATATTAATCACGAAACAATTAATTCATGCTATAAAAAATTCATGGAAGGATATCAAATTGTTTGTCCAAGCAGATTTATTAAAGGTGGAAAAATGATCGGCAACCCTTTTTTCAAAGCTTTACTAACAAGATTAGCTTCCTTTTTTTTATTTTATTTTACTTCTTTCCCTATTAAAGATGCCACGAATTCATTCAGATTATTTTCAAGAGAATTAATAGATAAAGTTAAAGTAGAATCAAACAAAGGATTCACTTTAAGCTTAGAACTAACAGCGAAAGCACATCGCCTTAATTATAAAATAGTTGAAATCCCAACCACTTGGGTTGAAAGAGGCAAAGGTAAAAGCAGGTTTAGATTAATTTCATTTATTTTACCTTATACAAAATGGCTTTTATATATTATTAAAACATCAATTTTTTATAGAAATGCAAAATAAAATAAATCTTGGTATTATAGGTAAAAATTTTGGATATAAAGTAATATATAAGTCTTTTTTAAAAAATAAAAAATTTAAAATAATAGGTTTT
>CACLKK010000028.1 GCA_902607525.1 uncultured Pelagibacteraceae bacterium
GTTAAATACATTATGGAAAATTATCTTGAAATTCAGACGAAAATGGAAAAAAATGATCTTCCAACAAAGAGGAGTATGATAAAACAAATTTCTGAAATTATTAATCATCGAGATTCTTAATTGTGAAATATTTAATCAAAAGGATTTTTAAAAAATTAATAGTTATATGAAAAAAGGTAAATATCTAGTAACTGGTTGTGCTGGTTTTATTGGATCGAATCTAGTAAAAAAACTTTATCAAAATTATGAACTAATTTTGGTTGATGATCTTTCAAGTGGTTTTATAAATAATTTGCCAAAAATATTGAGAAAAAAACTAATTAGAAAAAAAATTCAAAATATTAAAAATTTAAAAACAAAAAAACTCAATGGTATTTTTCATTTTGCAGCTCAATCTTCAGTTCCTTCCTCTTTAATAAATTTTTACGATAGCAGCACAAATAACCTGCAAAGTTCATTAAAAGTATTTCAAATTTCAAAAAAATTTGCAGCACCGATTATTTATGCTTCATCTGCGGCTGTATATGGAAATTTACCTTTGGGAAATGATAAAAAAAATAAATTCTCTATAAAGTCACCTTATGCCCAAGACAAACTATCGGTTGAACATTTTGCTAAAACTTTTTTTGAAATATATAAAATACCTTCAATTGGTTTAAGGATGTTCAATGTTTATGGTCCAGGTCAACCAGCAAACAGTCCTTATTCTTCTGTCATACCAAAGTTTATAAAAAAGATGAAAAATTCCATGCCTATAACAATTAATGGTGGCTTCCAAACTAGAGACTTTATTTATATTCAAGATGTAATTTTTTTAATGCTTAAATCAATGGAAAAACTTCAAAGAAAGAAAAGCTACGGAACTTTTAACGTCTGCACAGGAAGATCTGTAAGAGTTGATTTTTTATTTAATTTAATTAAAAAAAAAGTTGAATTAAATTCAAAAGTTTTTAAAAAGAAGCTCGATAAATTTGATCCCAAAAAATCATCTGGCAATTCAAATAAAATTCTTAAATTTTTAAATTTAAAAAAATATAATTTTACTAGTCTAGAAGATGGTCTTGATATGACAATTAATCATATTAGATTTTAAAATTTAGGGTGTGTAGTTCAGTGGTAGAACGCTACGTTGACATCGTAGAGGTCATAAGTTCAATTCTTATCACACCCACCATTTTTGAAAAGTCTGCTTAAATTGGGGACACATTTTACTATTTACAAAAAACTCTATTAAATATATACCCTATGAGCCGGCAATTTTTGCGAAGGGGCCATACCCGATCCCATTCCGAACTCGGAAGTCAAGACCTTCAGCGCCGATGGTACTTTGTCTTAAGACATGGGAGAGTAGGACGTTGCCGGCATAAAATAAATTATTATTGAATTATGAAAGTTGTAAGCTCGTTAAAATCACATAAAAAAAGAGATTTAAACTCAAAACTGGTTCGAAGAAGAGGGCGAGTCTATATAATAAATAAAAAAAATCCTAAATACAAAGTCAGACAAAGATAATGATAAGTGTTGGATCTGTTAAAGAAGATCTTGCTACAGAAAAAAGAGTTTCTATTACACCAGAAAGTGTAAAAAAATTTACTAACCTGGGTTTGACCATAAATCTTGAAAAAAAATATGCAGAACATTTGGGTATAAATGATGAAGACTATAAAAAAAATGGTGCAAATATTAATTTTTCAAAAGAGGAAGTATTTAAACAATCAGAAATAATTTTAAAAGTTAACTGCTTATCTAATGATGAAATTAGTTTTATTAAAAATAAATCAATTCTAATTGCCCAATTTGATCCTAATACTAATAAAGATATAATTAATAAATTAATAAAGAATGATATAAAAATTTTTTCGCTTAATTTGTTGCCAAGAATAACTAGGGCTCAGTCAATGGATGTGCTTTCTTCCCAATCAAATTTGGCTGGTTATAAAGCAGTTATTGAATCGTTTGCCATTTTTGAGAAAGCTATACCAATGATGATGACTGCCGCAGGAACTATACCTGCCGCAAAAATTTTAGTTATAGGAGCGGGTGTTGCGGGATTGCAAGCAATAGCTACCGCAAAAAGAATGGGCGCAATTGTTTTTGCTACTGATGTAAGATCTGTAGCAAAAGAGCAAGTAGAAAGTTTGGGAGGTAAATTTCTAACAGTAGAAGGATCTGAAAATTTAGAAACAGAAGGAGGCTATGCAAAAGAAGCTTCTGAGGAATTTAAAAAAAAACAAGAAGATCTTTTAAGTGAAACGTTAAAAAAAATTGATATTGTAATTTGTACCGCTTTAATTCCAGGCAAAAAAGCGCCATTAATAATTAAAGAAAATATGATAAAAAATATGAGACCTGGTACTTTAATTTACGATTTAGCAGCAGCTCAAGGGGGTAATGCTGCTTATACAGAAGTGGATAAGATTGTAAATAAAAATGGTGTCAAAATAATGGGTGAAAAAAATATTCTTAATAAGTTACCAATTTCAGCTTCAAATTTATATGCAAAAAATTTATTTAATTTTATCTCAAATCTTTATGATAAAAAAAATAGAAAAATTAATATTAATTTAAAAGATGAAATAATAAAAGAAACATTAGTAAAATAAATTTATGGAAATTGATCCCTTTATATTTAGATTAAGCATATTTATCCTATCAATTTTTATTGGTTACTATGTTGTTTGGAGTGTTACTCCATCTCTGCACACTCCTTTAATGTCAGTAACAAATGCAATTTCATCAGTAATTATAGTCGGTGCAATAATTGCTGGATTGTCGGGAGATATGAAAAGTATTTTTAACACATCAAATATATTTGGTTTTGTAGCAATTTTTTTAGCAGCAATAAATATATTTGGAGGTTTTTTAGTAACCCAAAGAATGCTGCAAATGTATAAAAAGAAAAAGAAAAATAAATAGATATGTCTGCAAATTTATCAGCAATATTTTACCTAATATCTGGAGTATTATTTATTTTAGCTTTAAGAGGATTGTCATCTCCTGAAACATCAAGACAGGGTAATTTATTTGGAATTTTAGGAATGATAATTGCTATAACTGTAACTTTTCTATCTATAGGAAATTTTTCTACCAGTTTTATTTACGTACTAATTATATTACTCGCAGGAGGATCAATAGGAGCTTTAATAGCCTATAAAATACCAATGACGGCAATGCCAGAATTGGTTGCCGGCTTTCACAGTCTTGTAGGTCTAGCAGCAGTTTTTGTAGCAATATCAGCTTTTTTAAACCCAGAAGCTTTTAAACTTGGTTCGCCAGGAAATATTAAAATTGCGAGTTTGATTGAAATGTCAATTGGTGGCGCAATAGGCGCAATTACTTTTTCAGGATCAATAATAGCTTTTTTAAAACTTCGTGGAATAATGTCAGGTTCGCCAATAACTTTTAGAGGACAGCATTACATTAATCTATTACTAGGTATAGCAATTATAGTATTAATTTTTTATCTTTGTAACACACAGTCTGAAAGCTTCTTTTGGAGATTAATTGAAATATCCTTTTTATTAGGACTTTTATTAATTATACCTATTGGAGGCGCTGACATGCCTGTTGTAATTTCCATGTTAAATTCTTACTCAGGATGGGCTGCGGCTGGAATTGGCTTTACTTTAGAAAATAGCGCGTTAATTATTACTGGTGCTTTAGTTGGTTCTTCTGGCGCAATTTTATCTTACATAATGTGTAAAGGAATGAACCGATCATTTTTTAATGTCATTTTAGGAGGATTCGGCGGAACAGATCAAACAATATATTCTAAAGGTAAAGATAAAAAACCAGTTAAGAGCGGTAATTCAGAGGATGCGGCTTTCCTCATGAAAAATGCATCATCAGTAATAATAGTTCCGGGCTATGGAATGGCTGTCGCTCAAGCTCAACATGCGTTGAGGGAGATGGTAGATTCTTTAAAAAAAAATGGTGTCAAAGTTTCTTATGCAGTTCATCCAGTTGCAGGAAGAATGCCAGGTCACATGAATGTATTATTAGCTGAAGCAAATGTGCCTTATGATGAAGTTTTTGAATTAGATCAAATTAACAATGATTTTGCTAACTGTGATGTGGCTTATGTTATTGGAGCAAACGATGTCACAAATCCAATAGCAAAAACTGATCCTAAAAGTCCAATATATGGCATGCCAATACTTGATGTAGAAAAATCAAAATCAGTTCTATTTGTTAAAAGAAGTTTATCACCTGGTTACGCAGGTGTAGACAATGAACTATTTTATAGAGACAATACATTAATGCTTTTTTCAGATGCAAAGAAAATGACAGAGGAGATAGTAAAAAATCTTAACTGAAAATATGAAAACTAAAATTTTTTGTGATAGCGCTGATTTTAAAACAATTAAAAAGTTTTACAAAAACACTTTGGTAAGTGGCTTTACAACAAATCCGAGCTTGATGAAATCATCAGGGGCAAAAGGTTACAAAAGTTATTCTTTAAAATTACTTAAAGTATGCAAAAAAAAACCTATTTCACTAGAAGTGTTTGGAGATACTTACGAGCAAATGCTCAGGCAAGCATTAATAATAAATTCTTGGGGTAAAAATATTTACGTTAAAATACCAGTAGTAAATTCAAAGGGAAAATTTTCAGGCAAAGTAATAAATAAACTTAGCAAAAAAGGAATTAAACTAAATATTACAGCAGTATATACTGTAAATCAGGTTAAAAAAATTCTTAAAAATATTAATAGAAAATCAAAAACTATAATATCAATTTTTTCAGGTAGAATGAGTGATGTGGGAAAAGACCCGGTTCCAATTATAAAAGAAAGTGTACGTTTAACAAAAAAAATGAAAAAAGTTGAAATACTTTGGGCCAGTACAAGGGAAGCTTATAATTATTTGCAGGCAAAAAATTGTCACTGCTCAATAATTACAATGCCGCCTAGTATAATTGAAAAAATATCAAAATTTGGTAAGACATATCAACAATTAACATTGGATACTGTAAAAAAATTTTTAAAGGATAGCAGAGACTCCAAATTTAAAATATAACAAGAATATGAAAAAAGTAGCACTTATAACTGGAATTACTGGACAGGATGGATCTTACCTAGCAGAATTTTTGCTATCAAAAAATTATGAGGTGCATGGTATTGTTAGAAGAGTTGCTTTGGAAGATGAAATTCGTAGACTTTGGAGAATAAGAAAAATTATAAAGGACATAACAATTCACGCTGGATCTTTGGATAGCTATGCCCGTATATTTAATATTGTCCAAAAAGTAAAACCTGATGAAGTATATCATCTAAGCGCTCAAAGTTATGTTGGATATTCTTTTGAAGATGAGTTTTCAACATTAAATACAAATATTAATGGTACACATTATATACTTTCTGCAACAAAAGAACTTATAAGCAAAAATATTAGATTTTATTTTGCCGCTTCTTCAGAAATGTTTGGAAAAGTAGAAGAGACTCCTCAAAATGAAAAAACTATTTTTCATCCAAGATCTTCGTACGGTATATCAAAAGTAACAGGATATTATTTAACAAAAAATTATAGGGAGGCCTATAAATTACATGCATCAAATGGAATATTGTTTAATCATGAATCTCCTAGAAGAGGGTTTGAGTTCGTGACCAGAAAAATTTCTTCTGGTGCTGCTAGAATTAAAAAAGGTTTACAGAAAGAATTAAGATTGGGGAATATGAAATCAAAAAGAGATTGGGGTCACGCAAAAGATTATGTGGAGGCTATGTGGTTAATGCTACAACAGGATAAGCCTGGAGATTATGTGATTGGCACTGGAGAAGGACATTCTGTTGAAGAATTTGCAAAAAAAGCTTTTGAACATGTGGGCTTAAATTATAAAGATTATATTGTTTTAGATAAAAATTTAGTAAGACCTGCCGAAGTAGACACTTTGTTAGCTGACAGCTCTAAAGCAAAAAAAAATTTAAAATGGAAACCAAAAATATCGTTCGATGAGCTTGTAGCTAATATGGTTGAATACGATTTAGAAAATGTCGATAAATTTTAATATATTCTTTAGCTCGTTAAATTTACTATAAGACCAATAAATCCTAAAAAAAATACGCCACCAAATATAGCTGCCAAGGTTACTCCTAGGACCATTTTATCTTTGGTAGTCATTTTATGTTCATCACTCATAATTTTAAATAATTAAATTATTTCTTTTTAATTTATAATATATTTTTTTGGTTAAAACATTACTTATATTTAATATTTTAGAGATATCATTAAGGTCATTATTTCCGTCGGAATACTGTAAAAAATTCATATAATTTTTTGTCGATTGCTTCATCTCTGTTGTGGATAAAGCGTGATATAAGCCTGTCTTGTTCATTTGAGGTTCACATAATATTATATTTTTTGGTATTATTTTTTTTAATAATATTTCAATTGCTTTTTTTGCAACTTTGAATCCACCATTAATTCCTTTTTGAGTAACTAAATTAAAATTATCTAATGAAGTATGATATTCTGGATATCTTCCATATTTTGTTCTAAAAATTGATGCTATTGGCAAATCAACTCCAGGTGAGCAGTAGTGCCTTTCGCTAGAACCCCTGTCTAATAAAAATGAATATTTTTTATATTTAATTTTTAATTTTTTGTATGCCTCTACGATTGCTTTATCTGATGGAGTGTTGCCATACTTTGAAAACATAAAAGAATGTTGTCTTTCGTCTCCAATGCAACTTAAATTATATCCACCAATAACATTTTTTTTTAGATAAGATAAATTTTTATTTAAATAAGCAATAGCACCAATAGTTTCTGGTACAAAAATAAATCTCAAAGTTTTTTCTATATTTTTTTTTCTAAAATAGTTAATTAAAAGCATAGAAAC
The DNA here is from genome assembly GCA_902607525.1 of uncultured Pelagibacteraceae bacterium. Lineage (GTDB taxonomy): Bacteria > Pseudomonadota > Alphaproteobacteria > Pelagibacterales > Pelagibacteraceae > AG-414-E02. The sequence continues at coordinate 6,842 of CACLKK010000028.1, forward strand.
AATGGGACCTGACAATTCATTGTTTGCCATTGAAGGGTGACAAACGTAAGTAGATATTAAAATTTCTTGTTTGGACTTACCTTTTATAATTAGCTCTCCATAATTCATATGGCCTTTTGAATTAAAATTAGATTTTATGACAACTTTAAATTTATCAGAATTTTTATATTTTTTATTAAATTTAACCTTATCTTTATGTGTTAAACAAAAGCCCCAATATTTATTATAATATGAGGTAACGTAAGGTATTGCGTTAGATTGTTTGGGCAATGAGTGAAGACGGGGGAAGAGTTCTTTTTTTGATAAAAACTTATTTAATGAAGTAGAATAACCTACTAAATGTAAATTATTTTTTTTAAAATCTATTATTTTTTTATTGTACTTATCTATAACAAAAGCTTCGCTTACATTCCATTCGGGGGGTATTTTCCAATCAAAAACTTTTGAACCTGATTTAACCTTATAAATCTTTAATTTAGGAAATTCTTTTTTAATAATTTTTAAAGTTCTTCTAAGACCGTTGCCTGTTATGCTTCTATTAATAGGAAAAAGTTTATTTTTTGCTAAATTATAATATTTAAATATAGACATTTTAAATTTTAAACATATTTTACTGAAGAGTAAATTTGAACTATTTTTCTTATAATTTTTTTATAAACAAAAATAAATGAGAAAATTGGATTAAAGAAAAGAAAGGTAAATATTTTTTTATAAAGATTAAAACTAATTTCTTTATTTTTTAATTTAATAATAAATTCCATAATAGTTATATTCAAATTGCATTTATTCATTATTTTTTTTTTATTATAATCAAATTTTTGAACTTTAAAAACATGGTGCTCAAGTACAGCTTTCCAAGATTTTTTGTGTTCTATAAAATTCGAAGAGGCGCTTCTGTCATGAAATAAATGCTCACCTAATGGCAAATGTAGAAAAAAGAATATTCCATTCTTTTCAGCTATTTTTAAAAAAAAATCATAGTCTTCTGCTGTTATAAAATCTTTTCTTTCACTAAAATCAATTTTATTTTCTTCTAAAAAACTTTTTTTTACTACAGATCCTGAGGTGGAAAGACAATTTCCAGATTCGAGCAAGTATTTATAAAAATTTTTTTTGAAAGGACCGTATCTTGCAATTTTTTTATTTTTATTTTTAT
>CACLKK010000029.1 GCA_902607525.1 uncultured Pelagibacteraceae bacterium
TACTTACAAATAAATTTCCTAAAGAAAATATTTTTTTAATTTTTCTATTTTTGCATAATAAACAATGGTTTATCTTTTTATTTTTAAGAATCATCAAAATTAATTAATTTTTAATACAATATATTGAATAACCTTTTCTATCACCAATTTTATAATTTTCAATACATTGAGCTTTTTTTAATAAAGTTAAGTCACTTACCTCAAAGTTAACAAATATTAATAAAATTTCTTTATTAAAATCATTCTTATTAATTATTTTTTTTAAAATTTCTAAGTAAATTTCATTATTGCTTGTTGGATGGTTAAAAAAATAACAATCAGCATTGTGTTTTAAAAAATCATAATTTGTAAAATCATTATTTATGAAAACAATGTTTTCATTTTCACTAAATTTTTTTTCACAGTAATGAAAATTTTCATAATAAAATTCTATACCGATAAATTTTTTCCCTTTAGTATTTCTATTAAAATAATCTATAACTCTTCCAGATCCACTGCCAAAATCCAAGAAAATACTAAATTTTTTATCTATAATTTTTTTTTTAATTCTATTCAAAAAAAAATAAGGACATGGAATATTATCATTAATATTTTTATCCTTTGAAGAAGCAATTCTGTTACCTTTATAACCTCTTGTAATATTAATTAATTCAAAAAAAAGTATTTTAAAAATATGTAACCTGTACATAGTTAAATTTTTTAATATATTTTTAAATATCATAGCATTATTTAAAGAATTAATTTTACTTTAACTTAATATTCTGTAAATTAAATAAACTAAATGTAATTTATTACAATGACAAAAATAAAACAAAGAATTCTACTTTTTTTTTTATTTTCATTTTCATTATATTGTGCCCTTACTATCGGACAATCATGGGATGAGGCTACACACTTAGATCAAGGAAAGATAACATTAGATTACTTATTTTCACTCGGTAGAATTGATAATGATATAATTTATAGGGAAAACTATTCTTCTATATATTGGTCTCTTCAATATATTTTTACTAAAATATTTCCTGTTGAATATAAAATTCAAGCAAGCCACTTGTTTAATTTAGTTTTTTCATTAGCTACAATTTTTGGAATAGGAAAAATATCTAAAATTCTATTTAATAAAAAAATAGGTGATATAGTTTTTTTAATATTATTTTTCTTTCCTATTTTTTTTGGTCATATGGGATTTAATAATAAAGATACAATTTTAGCTTTTAGTCATGTTTGGATAACCTATTATGTTATTGAATATTTAAGAAAACAAAATGTCGTTAGTAAAATTAATAAAAAAATTATCTATATAGGTATACTAGCTGCACTTTCCACTGGAATACAATTAGTTTTTTTAGGATCTTTAATTCCAATTTTTATATTTATTTTCATAGAAATTTTTTATGCAAAGAAAATTATTTGTAATAATTTTAAAATAAAAAAGTTTTTTTTTGATTTATTTAAAACTTTTATAATTTTTTACATCTTTTTAATTTTATTCTGGATTGATACTCATCCAAATATTTTTACTTTACCATATAATTTTTTTATGGGGACTTTTTCATCAACTTTTTTAACTGGATGGCCATATAATTTAGTAAATGGAGATTATTTTATTTCAAGTGAAGTTCCTAAATTTTATTTTCTAATAAATTTTATTTATAAAGCTCCTGAGTACATGCTTTTTACTTATCTGCTATTTATATTTCTATATATTAAAAAAAATATTTTTTTTAAAAATAAATTTAAATTCTTCAATTATAAAATTCTATTATTTTTTATAATTTTGATTTATCCTGATTTAATTGGTCTAATTATTCCATACCCTCTCTATGACGGTCTAAGGTTATTTTTATGGTCCATACCATACTTTTGTATAATACCTGCTCTGACTATTTATTATTTAATTGAGAATTTTAAATTTAAATCTATAAAAATAATTACTTCTTTATTAACTTTTTTAATTTTTATATTCTTATATAACTTTATTTCTATTACTCCATATCAATATACATATTTAAATTCATTTAATGGTGAAGCAGATAAGAGATATCAAAAATTTGAAGGAGATTATTGGGCTTCATCTTTATATGAACTTTTTGAAAAATCTTCATTTGAAAAAAATAAAACTTTAAATTTCTCTACTTGTGGAAGTGATCATGGAATAGTAAAAAAATATCTACAGAAAAATGGTTATTATAATATTAACTTTGTTAATCCAAAAAAAGCAGAATACATGGTAATGACTAACAGGGTAGTTTCTGAAGATAATAAAAATGAAACTTCAAAATTAACAAATTGCTTTGATAAATATAGTGGAGAAGATATCTTTAAAGTTCAAAGAAATGGTTTGCCACTGTCCATAATTAGAAAAATGAAACTAGAATAACTTACTCGCTCTTATCTAAATCTAATTCTTTTTTTATCTTATTTATAAAATCTCTAATCAAAATTCTTTCTTCTTCAGTAAAATAATTTTCTTTTTCAATACCTTTTCTTATCTCGTTTTTCATTTTTTCCTTAAGTTCAATTCGAGAATTAGAATTAGTAAAAATGTTTGTAAAGTAATCTATCCGTGATCCTATGGTTAATTCAAAAAATACGTAAAGTAAAAGTAAAGATATAAAGAGTTTTTGGATAAAGGATTTCATATAATTTTCTATATCAAATTATTAGACATATGACACAATATTTTTTTTATTTTATTTTTTTTAATTTCTTATCTATATCTATTAAAATATCATTTGATATTGGGCCCGGCCCTTTTTTAGTAATAAATGACATACCAAATCCAATAATATTTGAATTAATTTTATTTAAATATTTATTTATTTCTACATTGTTAATTTTCATATTGAAATATTTGATTGAATTTCCAAAGTTTTTAGATACAAACTCTTGATTTTCTGTTTCAGTTATTGTCCCATTTTTAATCCTTAATTTATATCTATTTTTTCTCGAGTAAAATTTTTGATCAACGCATAAAGGAACAAAACTAAATAGCTTTAAATATCTCGCAAAATATTGAATTCCAAAAAAATGTCCTAATGCTCTACAAAAATGATATCTAACGGTAGTGATATTTTTTTCGAATGCTGAAAAAGTAAATCTCCATTTAAAATGATCATAAAATTCAGAAAATTCTATTATGTCATTTTCTTTTAGAAAATTTGATCTGTATAGTAAATCTAGTAGCTGCACACTTCCAATACATAAAAAAAGTTTTTTTGCATGCAAAGTTTGTAATTTTGATTTTTTTGAATTTTTAATATTAATAAATAATTTTTTATTCTTTGTAAAAAAAATTAAACATATATCCATTTTTAATTTTTATAGGCAAATGTTCAGTTTTTAGAATTAAGCCTTCTCTCGACTGAATTTGCATTATGTTTTTATTATTTGATACTGTTCCAGTTTTTTTAAAAGATAATTTTTTAAAATTTATATTATTTTTTTTAAGAAATTTTAAAAGTCTTTTTGGAATTTTTTTAACATCGATCATTCCTCCCCAAATATTTGCATTTCCTCCTAGGGCTAGTCGATCATGCATTTTTCCATTTTTAAGATCAAATTTTAGCGTTCCATATGAATATGCTTTTTTAGACATTAATTTGTTAACTTCTATATTTCTTCTTCTAAAATAATTTTGATCTCTTAAATTTTGATGATTTAGTGAGCCTATAACTTTTGTTTTGTTACCAGTTAATATTTTGGATATAGCGGCTGAAAATCCAGCTCCAATTATAATTTTTTTAATCATTAGTCCAAATCGTAATTTCCAATTTCTAAATTCTTTTAAAAAAATCTAGTATAGACACAATTAAAACATTCATAATTAGTTGTACAGCTATTCCTAAAACAAATAGACCAATTGTTAATGAATAGTTGCCAATATTTAAAATTTGTAATTTTATATTTAGCAATAGTAATAAAGATAAAATTAATAATAGTAGTGACAATATTAAAGCCTTGTTAAAATTTAAAAATTTAAAAATTTTAAGAACAAAATTATTTTTTTTAAAACCTAAATATATTGAAGCTAAATTTGCAAAAAGACTAAAAAAAATAAATTGAATTGAAGCAAAAAAAGAAACTAAGGAGATTAAAAAATTTATCTCCGTATAAGATGTAATAGCAAAATTAACTTTGAAAAAATAGTTAATAGAAATTAACATAAATATTAAAGAAATGATCAAGGTAGGTATTTGACTTCCTGCTAACAAAATAAATTTCAATGTTTTAACTCCGTCTGCAAAAGTTCTCATATGACTTGTGGAAGTTTCTCTTTTATCTTTGTGAAGAGTAATGGGTATTTCGATATATTTAGTTGTAGATTGATATAGTTTTATTACACTTTCTATATTAAATTCCATTCCACTGCTAAAATAAAAATTTTTATCGTAAATAAATCTTTTGTACATTCTGAATCCACAATAAACATCGTTAGTCTTAATCCCAAAAAAAAGTTTTGTCATGAAGCTCAAGAAAGGATTGCCAATATATTTATGTAAAAAAGGCATCGCTCCTTGCATAATTTTTCCTCCATATTTTTCAAATCTACAACCTTGGATAAATTCATAACCATCTCTTGCTTTATGAATAAATTTTCCTAATTCAGTAAAGTCATAGCTGTCATCTCCATCCGCTACTACGATAAATTCTGAAGTAGCTTTTTTCATTCCTGCTTTAACGGCATTCCCATAACCTTTTTTCTTTTCAGTAATTACCATTGCACCGTGTTTTTTAGATATTTCAGCAGTTTTGTCAGTAGAACCGTTGTCAACTACAATGACTTCTGTTTTTTCAATATTTTCTTTTTCTAAAACTTGTTTAATTTTTTTTAAACAAAAAGGAATACTATCTTGTTCATTGAGACAAGGAATTATAATGCTTAATGATTTCATTTATTGTTTGTTTCTTTGTATTTTTAATATTATAAAACTAAATTTACATTAAAAAAAAAAAAATATATAGTAAAATTGATTGTAAGAAAATAAAATTATCAGATTTTAAATGAAAGTTCTTTATTAAAAAATGAAAAAAGCTATTTGGATTTCTGACTTAACACACACAGCTCAAGGTATTGGTGCAAATGGTTTTCCTTTGGGAGCAAGCTATATCTATGCATATGCAAAAAAGATTTTTAGAAATGAATTTGATTTTAAACTATTTAAGTTTCCTGCCCATTTAGAAGAAGATCTTAGAAGCACATCACCAACTATATTTAGTTTTTCTAACTATAGCTGGAATTTAGAATTAGGTTATAAATTTGCTACTTTAGCGAAACAAAGAAACCCAAATGTTATCACAGTTTTTGGTGGACCTAACTTTCCAACAGATAAAAATGAGAAAATAGAATTTTTAAAAAAAAAACCTGCTATAGACTTTTATATTGAACTTGAAGGTGAGCTTGGTTTTGTTGATCTAGTAGAGAAACTTAGTGAAAATAATTTTAATGCTGAACAATTAAAAAAAAATGCTAAACAAATAGTTAATACATGTTATATCTATGAAGACCAGCTAATTGCTGGCAAGGTAGAAAGAATTAAAGACATTAATATTATTCCATCTCCTTATCTTACTGGTGCATTAGATCGAAATTTTGAACTACCTTTAATTCCAATGATTGAAACGACGCGAGGATGTCCTTTTACTTGTACGTTTTGTGCTGATGGCCTTAGTATTAAAAGCAAAATAAACAGATATGAATTCAATAGGACTAGAGATGAGTTGCAGTATATAGCAAAAAAAATTAATAAAATTGATGAGCTTATTGTTACTGATCTAAATTTTGGAATGTACAAACAAGATCTTGAAACTGCTAAAGAAATAGCAAAAATTCAGAAAGATTATAAATACCCTATCTCAGTCGATGCTCCCGCTGGTAAGAATATGCCCAAAAGAATTATAAATATCGCCAGTATAATGAAAGGCTGGTCAATGGGAGGAGTGATTCAGTCTAGTGATCCTGATGTACTTAAAGCAATTAGAAGAAGCAACATATCAGTTTCAGCTTATAAAGAATTAATTGATTACGGTAATACACAAAAAAGCAATAGAACTTATACAGAAATTATTCTTGGTTTACCAAATGATACTAAAGAAAAGCATTTTAAATCCTTGCGATTGGGTGTTGAAAAAAATGTAAATAATTTAAGAATGCATCAAGCTATGCTCCTTACAGGTACTGAGATGGCTTCCAAAGAAGATCGAGAAAAATATGGATTAATGACTAAATTTAGAACGCTTCCGGGCAATGTTGGTAATTACAATATATTAGACAAAGAACATCCCGTAGCCGAAGTAGAAGAGATAGTTGTAGGAAACAATACGCTTTCAATGGATGATTACATAGAATGTCGAATAATGAATTTAATTATTAAAACTTTTTATAATAATAATATATTTAATGAAATACATGCAATGCAAAGAGCTTTGGGCATATCTTCATTTGATTGTTTACTATACATCAAAGAACATGAAGAGATATATACTGATAGAATAAAAGAGATTATAAAAAGTTTTGTTGCAGAAACAAAAGAAGATCTTTTTGACTCAAGGGAAAAAGCAAATGAATATGTATTAGAACCTGGTGTTATAAACAAATATATAAATGGAGAATTAGGTACGAATGAACTGTTTTTGCATAGCGCTCTCTTATTTAATGAGTTTGAGGATATAACTGATTTAATTTTTAAATCAGTTAAAGAAATTATTAAGCAAAAAGGAATTTTTACACAAGAAATTGATAACTATTTATCTGATCTAAAAAGATTTACGCTTATGCGTAAAAATATATCATTAAATGGTAAAACTAAAACATCTAATAATACTAATTCAATTATACATGGAGAATTCAAATATGATTTTGAATCAATTCATAAATCAGATTATTTTTTAGATCCTAATTCTATTTCTAAATTAAAAGCACCAATAAAATTAAAATTTTTTCATACTGATAAGCAAAAAAAACATATAACGAATCAGCAAAAACTATATTCTAACCATGCTCTTGGTTTGGGGAGAATGCTTCAGCAAACAAACCTCAATTTAATATTCCGAACTTTTGAAAAGAATTAATAATATTTTATAGAAAAGTTCCTAGTTAACTTTTCTTAAGAATTATAAGCAGCCACTTTCTTTAAGAAAATTTAACCATTTTTCTTTTTCATCTTGGTAACCTGGCAAATTATAATACTCTGCAAGAGTCTGCTTAGAATCTCTACAATCAAAGCTTTTACCAGAAATAAAATCTGGTTTTATGTTTTTTTTATATTGTGTAAATAAAGTTATTTGAAAAAAAATAGAAAACAAAAATAAAAACGTAAAAATAATAGATATTACTTTATGTAGAAAATTGCTTGAAATTTTCTCTATCTTGTTTGCATAATTTTGAATAGATGAAGCAAAAAAATAAGAAAATAATATTCCTAGAGATAACATTAAGTAAGGTTTTTTATGAGTAAAAAATAGTATTGCGAAAGAAGCAAATAAAGCCATTGATATTATTGTAATTTGCAAAAATTTAGAAAAATTGTATTTATATATTTGCTTAGAAATAACTATTATTAATAAAAGAAAAACTATTAGAAGAAGCAAAATTATTGAGGTTTTGCTAATAAAGAAGGAAAAATAATTTGCAAGAGTATAAAAGTTGCTTTGGCCTAAACTTAATATATATGTTTGGTGTACCAAAATTACTAAAATAAAAATTTTTATAAAAAAATTAAACTTTTTAGGTTGGAAATTATCTTTAATATTTAATATTGCATAAAACGTTAATATCGATACTCCTGAAAAACCTCTCGCACCATA
>CACLKK010000030.1 GCA_902607525.1 uncultured Pelagibacteraceae bacterium
GGTGCAAGAAGGAGCAACAAAGGAACAAGTTTTAGAAGAAACAGGTCATACAGTTGGACTCGACAATGTTTCAATTAATGTTGAAGAAGGCGAAACTTTTGTTTGTATGGGTTTATCTGGATCAGGAAAATCAACTCTAATACGTCATATTAACAGACTAATTGATCCAACTTCTGGTGAGGTTTCAGTAGAAGGAACTAATGTAATGGAATTGAATCAAAAAAAATTAATTGATTTTAGAAGACATAAGATGAGCATGGTATTTCAAAGATTTGGATTATTTCCTCATAAAACAGTCATTCAAAATGTTGGTTATGGTCTTGAAGTTCAAGGTAAAGATAAAAGTGAAATAGAAAAAGTAGCCATGGAAAAAATAGATGCTGTAGGATTAAATGGCTTTGAACATCAGTATCCAAACCAGCTATCGGGGGGCATGCAGCAAAGAGTAGGTCTTGCTAGAGCTTTAGCAACTAACACGGATATAATGTTAATGGATGAAGCTTTTAGTGCACTTGACCCACTTATACGAAGCGATATGCAAAAACAACTTATTGAATTACAAGCTGAATTAAAAAAAACTATAGTATTTATAACTCATGATTTAGATGAGTCTCTAAGGCTAGGCGATCATATAGGAATTTTAAATGGAGGAAGATTAGTTCAGGTAGGCACACCAATAGATATTATTATGAAACCTGCTGACGATTATGTAGCTGCATTTGTAAAAGATGTTAATCGTGCAAAAGTAATTAAAGCTAAAATAATTATGGTATCACCACAGCAATTTAAAGGATCAAAAAATTCAAACACTATTAAAGTTAAAGAAGATACATTTTTAGATGAATTTTTGCCTAAGGTTTGCTTAACCCCTGCTACAGTTGAAGTTGTTGATAAAAGTGGAAATGTAAAAGGATATATTACTGATAAAGAATTATCTAAGGCCTTAACTAAAACCCACTCAAATGGCGCAGCTAAATCTCAAAAATAAAAAAATAGTCATTTCAGCCGGAGCTTCAGGAATAGGTTGGGCAATAACAAAAGCCTGCATTTCTAAAGGAGCATCCGTTTATTTGTGTGATATAGATCGTAAAGCATTAAATAAAGTAAAGAATCACCATTTGTTTAATAGACGTATTTTTATTTCTGAAATTGATGCATCAAATGAAATAGAAGTGATTGATTTTTTTAAATTAGTTAAAAAAAAATTTAAAAAATTAGACGCATTAATTAACAATATTGGAATAGCTGGACCAACTGGCACAATTGAGAAATTACAATCTAGTGAATGGGAAAACACATTGCATGTTAATGTGAATAGCCATTTTTATTTTAATAAACAATCTATACCACTTTTAAAAAAAACAAGAAGCTCTTCAATAGTTAATATTTCTTCAGGAGCGGGCATCATGGGTTTTCCTTTTCGTTCACCTTATGCTGCAAGCAAATGGGCAGTAGTAGGCATGACTAAAACGCTAGCGATGGAACTTGGTAAATATAAAATTAGAGTAAATGCAATATGCCCAGGTACTATTAAGGGCGATCGAATGAAAAGAGTTATAAAAGATAAAGCAAAATTTACAAAAATTTCATCAAAAAAAATAGAAAACGAATTTATTTCAATGGCCTCTATGAACAGTTGGATTTATGAAGACGACATAGGAAAAATGTGTTCTTTTTTAATTTCTGATGAAGCGGAGCGAATATCAGGTCAAATAATTGGCGTTGATGGAAATGCTATTAGATTGGATTAATTTTTATTTATAGTTTTTTAATTTTAGTTTTTCTCTTGTTTCTGCTGGCGTCATAGTTGTTACACCAAGATCATTTACAATTCTTATTGCTTTTTCTACTAGCTGAGCATTTGTAGCTAGCTTTCCTTTAGACAAATATAAATTATCTTCAAGTCCTACTCTGGGATTCCCTCCCATAACTACTGTTTGAGCAACAAAAGGCATTTCATTTTTTGAAATTGCAAAGCCTGACCATATACCTTCTTTTGGCATTATGTCTTTCATTGCTTGCATGGCTGAAGTTGTTGCGGGAGCTCCCCACGGTATTCCTAGGCACATTTGAAACATTGGAGGATCATTCAATAATCCTTCCTTATACAATTGAGCTCCAAACCACATATTTCCTAAATCAAAAGCTTCTATTTCAGGTTTGACATTTATTTCTTGTAGTCTTTTGGCAGCTTTTCTTAAATCATTAGGTGTGTTTACTGTAATTACAGAGCTATCTCCAAAATTTAAAGTTCCACAATCCAATGTACATATTTCTGGTAAGAATTGTTCCGCATTCGCAATTCTTTCCATTACATTCGCCATATCTGTCAAAGGACCAAATTCTAAAGGATTTTTTCCTTGTCCAATATCTAAATCACCACCCATACCTGTAGTTAAATTTAAAACAACATCTGTATCACTGGAACGAATTCTATCTACAACTTCTTTATATAATTCTAGTCTTCTACTTGGAGTTCCATCATTTTCTCTAACATGTATATGTGCAATAGCTGCACCAGCTTTCGCAGCTTCAATTGCTGCATTCGCTATTTGTTTTGGCGTTTTTGGTAAATCAGGATGTTTTTTTGCTGTATCACCTGATCCTGTGACCGCACAAGAGATAAATACTTTATTGTTCATTTTTTTTTTAGAAAATATACTATATTAAATGAGCATGATTTTAAAAACAGAAAAAGTAATAAAAGAATATACAGATTATAATAATCACTTAAATGTGGCTTACTATGTACGTATTTTTGATATAGCAGCTGATGTTATGTTAGATAATTTTAATATGGGGGGACAGTCTGCTAAAGAGAATAAAAAAACCACCTTTGTAGCAGAGATGTATACAACCTATAATCAGGAAGTTAGGCTAGGAGAAGAAGTTGATACCCACGTCACTTATGTAGATCATGATAAAAAAAGAATTCATTATAGACTTTCTATGTTTCACAAGGAAAAAAAATATCTTGCTGCTACAAATGAAGTTCTATCATTATATGTGGATCTCAATAAAAGAAAGGTTGTTGAGTTCGATCCAGATAGAATAAAGCTTATGGATGATTTTATAAAAAATAATTCTTCAAAGTTTAACTCCGACAAGCTATTTTTCTCAGGAAAATTAAAAAAATAATTACCGAAGGGGTTTTTCAGTTACGATAGGCTGATCTTGAACTTTTTCACGTATAAAAATATAAATACCCCCGCACACAATTAAAAGTATTCCAATTATTGTTTTTAAATCTGGTACTTCATTAAAGAAATACCATCCACTAAGAGACGACCATACAAGTATTGAGTATTCAAAAGGCGATACCACCGCGGGCGACGCCACTCTGTAGGCTGTAAATATAAAAATAAAAGCAATAGATGCTGTAAAACCTGTAACAATCATTAACAATAAAGAAGACTCTAAGTCAGTGAACCACTCACGAAAAATATATTGATAAGCCGGATGATCTATTGTGTTATAATGACCATCACCAATAGTAAAAAATATAATTACACTAAAAATTATTGCACCAAAATAAAATGTAAATGTTTGTGTATATACACTATCTCTTTCCGAAGTAATTTTTATTATTATCATGGATAACGAATAACAGAGAGCACATAAAACAGGCGTTAAACTCATGTAATCGAAATTACTAAAGTTAGGATTTAATATTATGTAAACTCCCAAAAAGCCAATTATTACAGCGGACCATCTCCTAGGTCCTATTTGCTCTTTTAAAAAAAATTTTGCGAAAATTGTAATCAAAAAAGGAGTAACAAAGAATAATGCAGTAGCAGTAACCAAAGGAAGTACAGTTAGAGAAATGTAAAAGGAACTAAAACCAAAAAAGAAAAGTATTACTCTACAAGTAGTTAAAAGTGGATATTGCGTCTTAAATATAATTGGTTTTTTTGTAATTTTTAAAAATAATAAAATGATTGCAAAACTTACTAATGTTCTTGTTAAATAAATCTCATACAATGATGCAAAATTATAAATATACTTCATAATCGAATCTTGTACCGAAAAAGCTAACATAGCTAATAAGATAAAAATAATACCTTTGGGATTATTATTTTTCATAAAAATTTATTTTTTAAGCTGATTTTTTTTAAAAATTGAAATACCAGTCTCAATTTTATATTGGTATGATTCTTTAAAAGTTTCTAGTTGCCATCCTGACATTCTTTGCACTAATTCAATAATATTTCCTTTTTTCCATTGAATGGTTGTTTTTTGTTCTTTCCATATTATTTTTTCCTTGTCAGTTCTTGCACAACCGTAGCAGTAACCAGTTCTAGGGTCTGTTTTACAAATGCTTATACAAGGTGATATAACTTTTTGATCGTTCATTTTTCTATGAAATTTTCCAAGCATTTATATCAAATTTTTTGAGTTCATTATATTTTTTTATGATGTAAGATAAATTTATGATTTCTAAAGAAGATCAAATAATGATGGAAACTTTATATTGGTGGGGTATTCCAACTTTATTTAGATGCAAAAACGATCCAGACCCAAAGAATTGTGACATTGCCCTGGTCGGGGTACCTCATAGCACAGGAAATGGTACTACTGAAAGAGACCAACATCTTGGACCTAGAGCTGTTAGAAATATTTCTGCGATGCTGAGAAGATCCCATTTTGAATATAAGATTGACCCTTGGAAAATGAATAAAATTCATGATTTAGGAGATGTTCCTTTTCCAGAAGCAAATGATAATGAAAAATGTATTGAAAGAATTTCTAGTTTTTACGATCATATTGAAAAAGCAGAAAAACCAGTTGTATCAATTGGAGGCGATCACTCAATAACAGGTGGAATATTACAAAGTTTGGCAAAAAAAAATTCTAAATTAACAAAAGGAAAAAAAATAACATTAGTTCATTTTGATGCTCATACTGACTGTTATGAAAAACTAGATCATTTTCTAGGTGCAAAAAAATCAGCAGCACACTGGGCATCATATTTAGTTAAGCAAGGAAATGTTGATCCACACACTAGTACTCAAATAGGAATTAGAGGAAATCCTAGAACTTTAGATTGGCTACAAGCAAGTTATGACATTGGGTATCAAGTCATTACCATGGAAGAATACAAAAAATTAGGACATGAAAAATGCTCTAAAATGATTTTAGACAGGTTAGGGGATAATCCAATTTATTTAACTTTTGATCTTGATTGCTTGGATACAACGGTTGCGCCTGGAACGGCTAATCTTGAGCCAGCTTTCAATGGTTTTAATATGGACGAGGCTAGAAAATTAATTCAAAGTTTAAAAGGTAAAAATGTAATCGGTGGAGATGTAGCATGTTTAATGCCAACAAAGGATAATCCAAATAATATTACTTCAATGGTTGCAGCTGCCGTTATGTTTGAAATAATTTGTTTGATAACCCTTAATTTAAAATAAGATCAGATGCTTTTTCAGCAATCATAAGAGTAGGTGCATTTAAATTTGCACTGGGGATTTCAGGCATTATTGAAGCATCAACTACTCTTAAATTTTCAATTCCTTTAACTTTTAAATTTTCATCGACAACGGCCATTTCATCTACCCCCATTTTGCAGGTTCCACAAGGATGGTAAGCAGTTTCTGCGTTAGATCTAATATATTCATTTAACTCTTCATCTGTTTGTTTTTCTGTTCCTGGACCAATTTCTTTACCAGAATGTTTTACTAAAGATGGTTGAGATAATATTTTTCTGGCAATGTGAATAGATTCTCGAGTTTGTTTTAAATCATCTTCGTGTTCTAAATAGTTAAATAATATTTTCGGATAATCATATGGATTTGAAGAATTAAGAGTAATAAGGCCTCTGCTTTTTGGATGATTTGGGCTAGCATGTAATTGATAGCCATGTGAACTTGGATCAACTAAACCATGATTAATTACAAACGATGGAAAAAAGTGAAACTGTATATTTGGCAACTCTCTATTAGATGATGATTTTACAAATCCTCCAGCTTCTAAATATGATTGTGAGCAAGGTCCAGATTTAGATAAAAACCATTGAATACCCGCTAATATTTTTGGAAAGAATTTTGTATATTTATAAAGTGTGTTTGGAGTTTTACATTCTTGCATAATATAAGTTTCTAAATGATCTTGAAGATTTTTTCCTACACCTTTTAAATCATTAACAATATTAATTCCTTTTTCTTTTAGATGCTCTGCATCACCAATACCAGAAAGCATTAATAATTGAGGTGAATTAATTGAACCTCCACTTAATATTAGTTCTTTTTGGGCATAAATTTTTTCTATTTTGTTTTTTATTTTTACTTTAATACCAACAGCTTTTTTTCCTTCAAAAATAATTTTTTCTACAAACGAATTAGAAAAAATATTTAAATTTTTCCTACTTTTTATAGGATTTAAATAATATTTAGATACGCTTGCTCTTTCTCCATTATGAATTGTAGTATCAAACATTCCCATTCCTTCTTGAATCTCACCATTCATATCAGGATTAATTTTATGTCCAGCTTCAGATGAAGCATTTAAAAAAGCACTAAATAAAGGGTTATTATTTTTTGACTGATTTACAGGCAGCAATCCAAAAGATCCTCTGTACTGGTTTTCACCGCCAGACCAATTCTCAATTTTCTTAAAATAAGGAAGAATTTTGTCGTAAGACCAAGATTTTAATCCAAAACCTTCCCATCTTTCATAATCATTTCTATTACCTCTAACAAAAACCATTCCATTATGAGCTGAGCAGCCTCCTATCATTTTTCCTCTAGGGCAAAATAGCTTTCTGTTATTTAAATAAGGCTCAGGTTCAGAATAGTATTTCCAATTATATTTTGGATCGTGCATTGTATATAATAAAGCTAAAGGCATTTTAACTTTCCAAATGTCGCTTTGCTTTCCCGCTTCAAAAACAGCGACTTTATTATTTGGATTTTCTGACAATCTGTTTGCTAGAACGCAGCCAGCAGATCCTGCTCCAATAATTATATAATCAAATTTCATATAAGCTTAGAAAGTAATAGTTTTTTATATTCATTTATAGACTTAATTTTTAAGCCAACTTTTTTTGCATTTTCATCAAATTTTCTCAATTTAATTGAGCTTTCAAAAAATTTATTATTTTCAAATTCTTTTGCCTCATCATTACTCATAATGCCCCCTTGTAATTTTAAACTTACTTTTGAAGCTTGAGAAAGAGTTTCATAATATTGTTTATCTCTTGCTAAATACTTTTTTGCTTTAACATGATATTTAATTGGTCCAACAATATCTTTTATAAAATATTTTTTTAAAAATTCGTAACCTAAGTCTTCGTGCTTCCCATCTTTTTTTTTACTAACCAAATGATCAGGATCTTCTAAAATAAAATGTCCATAATCATGTAGCAAGCTTGAACAAATCAAATTGCTTGAGGAGTTAGTTTTTTCAGCCAACATTGCTGTTTGTATCATATGTTCAGCCATTGTAATCTTCTCACCAATGTATAGAGATTTATTATTTAAGTATGAAGATATAATTTGATTAATTATATTCATCTAAAAAGTTTATTGTGGTTGATCACCTTGTATGGCTATCCTGTCCATAATTCTTTCGTGACCGAGTCCTTTGCCAGGAAAAAAGTCAGTTAACCCTTGGTGCAAGACACTTCTATTGTCCCAAATAGCCACAGCATTTTCGCTCCATTTAAATCTACAAGTAAAATCTAATCTTTCTTGATGTTCAAAAATTTTTTCTAAAATTTCTTTGCTATCTTTTTCGT
>CACLKK010000031.1 GCA_902607525.1 uncultured Pelagibacteraceae bacterium
TCGAGAAGCCAATTATATTTGCAATTTAATAAAAAAAAGAAAAAATATTTCTCACATGGTAAATTATGAATTTCCAGATATAGATGCATTTGTTTTTTTTAAAAAATTGATTAATAAAATAAGAATAAACCAAATTGAACTTGACTGGATAATAAATATTAAAAGAAAATATAAAAATAACTGGAAAGAAATTCATACCAAAGGAGGAGGTATGATGTTTAATTATGTTTGCCACACGATATACTATATGGAATTTTTGTTTGGGAAGATAAAGTCGATAAAATCACATTTTTTTTCAGAAAAAGAAAGAGGGTTAAAAAATTTAAAGGCAAATTTTTTTTTTAATAAAAACTCTTCAGCAAAAATAAATGTAAAAGTTGGATTGATAAAAAAAACAAAACCCGTACACCAGCTAAAAGTGATTTCAAATAAAAAAACTTATATTTTAAAAACAGAATTAAATAGTCTTTCGGACAAGTTTAAGTTAATAGCCTTTAATAATAAATTAAAAGAAAAAGATGCCAAAATTTTATTTAATAGCAAGAAAAATAAAAATGATTTTAGAATTGAGCCTACTTTAAAAAATTCAAAAAAATTTTATACCTCGATAGCTACAAAAAGAGCACAAAAACCAAATTTTTTTAATGCACAAAGAGTGCATATGATTATAAGTAAAATTATTCTTTCTTCGAAGCAAAAAAAAAATGTATTTATAAATTAGATCAGGAATATGAATTTTAAGTAATATCTTTTTTTCGATAACTTAATATTATTGATGTAATCAAAGTAATATAAGTCGCATTATAAGTACTAAAAATACTACCAGAGCTTTTAATAGGAAACATCTCTAAAATTAAACTTATTACAGAAGCTAATAAAATAAAATTTTCTAGATTATTCCCCCTTAAAAAAAATCGATTTTTAAATAAAAAAATTAATAACATTATTGCTAATATTATTACAGTTATAAGTCCTACCACCCCAGTTTCTGTTAATATTTCTAAGTAATAATTATGTGGATGAGTTGAACACATACGATTTTCCTTATGTGCTTGAAATTTAACACAATCTTTTCTAAAAGATTTTATTCCATTACCCAGTATTATATTTTTTTTCCAAGTATCCATGGCTGTATTAAATAATTTTAAATGACCTTGACCTTCGTTACCCACAACCCAAAATAAATCAAAATCAACATCTAATGATTTATTTTCATCGATAGAGTTTATTTCCGATTTATTGCTTTTGGAATCATTTATCATGTAAGACACAATATTTTTCGAAAGAGAGAAATAAGATTGGAATTTACTTTTTATCTGCTTATCAAAGGAAGTTGCTATCCAAAAAAAAATAAAAATTAATAATAAACTTGCTAATATAGTTTTTCTTAATTCTTTATTAATAAAAGGAATTATAACTAATCCCAACAAAAATAAGGCTAGAGGCATTCTATTTCCAGAAAGGAGTATTCCTGCCGATAAAATAAGTATTGAAATTAAAATAAATATTGATTTTATGTAACTAGTATTTTTTATTGTCCCTAATAAGAAAAGTATTGAAAAAAAAGAAAAGTTTTGAATATAGCCACCAGATATTAATTCGTTATCAAAAAAACTTGAATTGTGACTAACTATGCTTTTAAGACCTATTAAATTAAAACCAAAAATATACTGAAAAATTACATCCAAAGATATTAAAATAGGAAAAAAGGCTGCTGAGAAAAAAAAATATTTAAAATTTAAATTACTAATTCTGACCAAAAAATAAACTATAATTAACATTAAGAAGAATCTGAAAAAAAATATAGATTTTAATAATTGATTAAAATCAGCATTTTCAAATCCATCAATGTATAAAGATTTTATTAAACTTAATGAAGTTGATAAAAAAATTGTTACAAAGAATAAAAAAATTATTTTTAAAGGAATGCTAAATTTATTTTTTAAAATTTGAGATTTTAAATGTAAAATTCCTAAAAAACAAAATAATACAAGATTAATATTTATAATTAAATTACCAAGAATAAAACTTAATGGAAAAAAAGCAAAAGTGATATTAGTTAATTTAGACGAGTTAATTTGAAGTTTATTATTGAGCTCCATATTCATCTATTTTATATGTGATTTGCTGGTTAAAAAAATTAATTTTTTTTTATATTGTTTTATTAATTCATCAACCCATTCAATGTTTAATTTATTTTCAAAAAAATTATTCAACAACTCAGGATTAAACGTAGTTTTGGGGTTATATTCGTCATATGAAATTAATGAAATTTCTTTAGTATTAAATTTTTTTACAAATTTAATATAATTATTTATAATTTTTTCTGGCATTTCAACAAATGAAGAAGCATTATGAAAGTGATCCATTTGAATATTTAACTTTTCTATCTCCCAAGGCGGCACACACAAAATTTCCAGATCATTATTGTTGCTAAACGATATTTGACTTAAATTATGAGTAAATAAATAATCTTTAACGCTATCTCCGTAGAATGATTTTAAGTATTGAGTTCCAACATAAATGTTAGGTACAACATCTAAATAAATAATTTTTTTTATATTAGAAAAATTTGTAATTAAAAAATGTATGTTTGAGCCAAATCCTCCTCCAATTTCAAAAAAACTTTTAATTTTGTTTAATTCAAATATTCTTGATAAAAAATCAATTCTATATGCAATGTTTAAATAGCTTATTGAATATTCTTTATTTTCATTTATAAATTTTTTAATGCAACCAAATTCTGTTGTGTTTTCGAACTTGTACTTTTTTAATAATTTTAAAACTTCATCATTATTTTGATAAACAATTGATAAATTTTTGAGGTAATTATTAATATGACCGCTAGTTACTTTTAACTGTTCATTATGTATAGTTCTTAATAAAGGTAAGGAAAATAAAGAAGCTATTATTCTTCCTCTAATATTAAATTCATTTCTAGCATCACAGACTATATTGTCAGCATAACTTGTTCCAATTCCAGTGTTCATTCCACGAAAATCTTGGATTCCCCATTTTTTAATTTGATAAATCGTTTTTTTATTTTTGTAATCCCAATACGGACCTGAAGAATAAAGATCTCTATTTATTTTTTTTTCGTCTTGTATAAGTTTATTTAAAAGTTTTAAATCATTCATAATTTATTTAAAAAAGTTTAACGCATATAGAAAATGGGCGTTCTGTTTCGCCCTCATTTTTAATTAATAACATAAAATAAAGACTTTTTGAAATACTTCACTGAGAGCTTCATCATTTGTCCGAAACCTTGTTTTAGATTTCACTGAAGATTGGGGTAATTTTATGGTAAAATTAGTAAATGAAAAAATTCTTCACTTATCCAGTTTTTGTAGTTTTATTTTTGTCTTTTATTGGTGCAATTGGGTTTGGTTCTTTATTAAGACATCATTATCATGGTGGAGAAAGATTTCAATCTTTGCAAAAAACAGCGGTTATTATTGCTGAAGTACCAGCAAATGTAAAAACCATGATTAAGTTCAGAACTCTTAATCTTGATAAACCACAAATTCTTACAAAACATAAAGACAAAAAACGTTTTGAACAATTTATTCCAAAAAAGAGAAACGCTCTTTTGGTATTACCTCGATATGAAAATAGTTTAAGTAGATCAGTAGTTGAAATAGTTGATTTAAATAACTTTGAGATCATACATACATACAAACACAATATTGATGAAATGAATGATCAAGTTACAAATAATGAAGAATTTCCAAGAATTAAAATTGATGATGCTCCAAAAAGGTTTGAATATCGTCATCCCTTAATATTTGATGATGGATCTTTAATAAGTGATAGTGATTATTCTGTAGAATTTAAAATAGATTTTTGCTCAAACCTTTTATGGATCAATGATGAAGAAATATTTCATCATAGTAAAATGTTAGATCACGAGGGAAATATTTGGGTAGGTGGTCAAATGAATCCTAAATCACAATATGTGAAAAAATTTTCTATTAAAGATTATTGGGACGACTCGATTATTAAAATAAATACTGATGGAAAAATACTTTTTAATAAAAGTGTAACAGAAATATTAATTGAAAATGATATCGCATCTAATAACTTTGCATTAACCACATCATTCTCAAGGGACAATCCCATACATTTAAATGATATTGAGTCTGCATTTACTGACACGGAATATTGGGAACAAGGGGATATATTTATAAGTATAAGAAATCAATCTGCAATTATTCATTACCGACCAGGAATTAATAAAGTAATCAATTATATAACCGGTCCTTTTGCTCAACAACATGATGTTGATATCATTTCAGATAAAGAAATATCAATTTTTAATAACAATAATTTTTTTGTTAATAATAAATATTCAGAAGTTATAATTTATAATTTTGAAACAAAAACTTTTAGAAAATTATTTAATGATCAATTACAAAAAGAAAACTTTAAAACAATTACACAAGGCATTTCCCATATTTTTAAAGATGGGTCATTATTGGTTGAAGAACAAAATCATGGAAGAATAATATTATTTAATAATAAAGGTGAAAAAGAATGGGAGTTTGTAAATAAAGATAAAAATGGTGATATTGGATTTATTAGTTGGAGTAGAATAATTGAAGACGAGTTATTTATTGAAAAATTTAAATCACTTATTAAAAATAAAAAATGTTTAAATTAATTTATAGTTCAATTATTTTTTGTTTAATTACCACATCCTCATTTGCTTATTTAGGACCAGGTGTTGGAGGCGGTGTCGTTGCTGCAACAATCGGCATAATTGTTGCCATTTTTGCA
Source organism: uncultured Pelagibacteraceae bacterium (assembly GCA_902607525.1). Classification (GTDB taxonomy): domain Bacteria; phylum Pseudomonadota; class Alphaproteobacteria; order Pelagibacterales; family Pelagibacteraceae; genus AG-414-E02. The sequence continues at coordinate 4,777 of CACLKK010000031.1, forward strand.
GCACTCTTTGCGTTAATATGGTTTCCGATAAAGAGATTGCTTAAAAAAAGAAAAGAAAAAAAAGAACAACAGCAAAATAAAATTGATTAATCACATATTATTAGTTTGTTCTGCAGTACTTATCTACGAGTTTATCAGATATATTAGATTTAGTGATATTTTAAAATCTAACTTAAAAATTTATCAAAAAATGCTAAAGTTATTTAAATATAAAAATGTATCTGATTTTAGAAAAGAAAAATTAATATTTAATTATTCAAAATCATTATTCATAGTTTCAATAAAGGTAGTTGCTATTCTTATCTCTATTTTTGTTTTTATGATAATTTTAAACTTATTATCTAATTCATATTTAAATTTAGTTATATCTATCTTGGGTATTATTGAAATAAGTATAATTTTTGTAATTTATCATTTTATACGAAAAAAGTTTTATGCAAAACTATAGCAACATTCAAAAGTTTCTGCATGACCTTGTATTGAGTAAAAAAATTATTAACAAATCTTTATTTGAACTAGAAAAGATTATTTATCTTAAAAATAAAGATATAAAAAATCAATCGCATGTTTTTATAACTGGCATGCCAAGGTCTGGGACTACTAGTATTCTAAATTTTTTATTTTCGTCATATGAATATACATCTCTAACTTATAACAACATGCCTTTTGTATTATCTCCTAATTTTTCTAAATTATTTTATAAAAAAAATTTTACAAAAAAGGAAAGGATGCATGGCGATGGCATTACTTATGATGCTAATAGTCCAGAAGCATTAGATGAAATATTTTTTGATAATAATGAAGAATTTGTTAAAAATGAATTAGTAAATTATATTCAACTTATTTTACTTAAAAATAATAAAAATAAATATCTAAGTAAAAATAATCTTAATTATAAAAGAATAGATTTAATTCGATCAATACTACCCAATTCTATTTTTCTAATTCCTATTAGAGAACCATTACAACATGCAAATTCACTTTTAAATCAACATCTACATTTTAGTCAATTACAGAAAGAAGATGATTTTATTAGACGATATATGAATTATCTTAGTCACAATGAATTTGGTTTAAATCATAAACCATGGAATAATCCTGATGATTTTAGAGATATTAAAAACATCAATTATTGGTTGGAACAATGGTATTTATTTTATGAATATATTTATAAAAAATTTCAATCTTATGAAAATTGTTATTTTGTTGTTTATGAAGAATTGGATAATCCAAATTATGTTGAAAAAATTCTTAAAAAAATAAATATAGAAAAAAATAAAAATATTGATTTACATTTTTTTAAAAACTCTAATAAAAAAGAATTGAATATTAAATATAATAAAAATATTTTTGATAAATCTCAATTACTCTATCAAAATTTTATTCAATCTAACTAAACCCTACTCTCTACATATCGTCTAATTAAGTTTTCAACTATATTAGACATTCTTTTTTTAAGGGGCGTTCTGTTGCCCGGTGCCAATATTATATTATACCAAACTCAAATAAAGGCCACACAAGAGATTTAAGTGTAGCAATTATTTCACCAAAAAATAACCATGCTAAAAATCCATGCGTTTGAGCATATTCGTAATTATAATATAATCCAAAAATTGCAACGCTTATCCCGTAAGCAATTAAAAGAAACATTAATATTTTGTCCATAGCTTTTCTTTTTTTAAGGGGCGTTCTGTTGCCCGGTGCCCTGAACCCGGCTTCGTAAAAATATATTCTATCAGCATTTTTATACAACCGTAAGCCAAATTTCTTTGCTGAGTGTGCCCATATTGTGCCCGCCAGTGTGTCCGTTTATACTGAGTCCATGAAAAAACTTTTAGGGATCGTGGTTCTAGGTTTGTTGTTAGCTTCAAGCAATCTATTTGCTGAGAATTTTAAAATAAATAAGTTTAATGAGTGGCTTTTAGAAAATGGATATCATCAATATTTAAGCTTAGAACAAAACCCATTATGCAAAGATGAACCAAAATATAGTCAAGCTTGGTATTTACAAAATTGTGATAAATTTCAAGGATCTAACAATCTAAATATCAAAATAAAAAATAAAGAATTATCAGGTACTAATATTGCCTATCATTCAAACCCAAATAGAGACTCGCTGATTTATTATTTATGGAAATACTCGTATAGAGACAGAAGTTCACATTTAAAAGAGTTTAAACCTACAAATAATTCATACGATTTTAAATTTAACTTAATTGAAGATAAATTTTTAAAAAAGCAAATGAAAACTAAAGGCATCTTAAGCTATTTATATTACCAAGATGGCGAAGTATTGATTGATGAATTTTCTCCGAAAGAAAGACTGGGAGAGTTTTTAAATAATGAGACAAAATTTTACTCAATGTCAATGGGTAAGTCAGTAACTTCTTATTTATTAGGTCATGCCATATGTGAAGGTTATATTGATGGAGTTGATGCAAGAGTAAACGACTGGCCTGTAATAAAAGATTCACTTTATCATGATCAAAAATTAATTAATTTTTTAAATATGAATACTGGTGATCAAAAATACATCGATGAATTTGAAGATGGTACGAGTGCATTAGGTGCATATGAAGATAGAGATATTGAATCAACTATGCGTTTACACTTTAGAAACAAAAATACAAAAAAATCTAAGGATATATACAATTATAATGGATTTGTTACTCAGTTAATTTTGAACTATATGAAATTTAAAATCGGTGAAGATTATGACAAATTTTATAGCAAAGTTTTCAATGGTAAAGTAAAGATCAAAAATAGCATTCGTTATGGTTTTACTAGTCTTCAAGAAAAAAATGGAAATGGACATCCCAACATAATGGCAACTAGATTTGACTATCTTAGAATAGCAAAA
>CACLKK010000032.1 GCA_902607525.1 uncultured Pelagibacteraceae bacterium
CACATCATTGGACCTGAACAAGGTTTTACTCAACCGGGTACTGTAATTGTTTGTGGAGATAGTCACACAGCAACACATGGAGCATTTGGTGCATTAGCTTTTGGAATAGGAACATCAGAAGTTGAACATGTTTTGGCAACTCAAACTTTAATTCAAAAAAAATCAAAAAATTTTAAAATTAATGTAGTTGGTAATTTACCAACCGGCGTTACCTCAAAAGATGTTATTCTGCAAACAATAGGCAAGATAGGTACGGCAGGTGGAACAGGAATGGTAATTGAATATGCTGGATCAGTAATTGAAAATTTAAATATTGAGCAACGTATGACGATCTGCAACATGTCCATAGAAGCGGGAGCTCGTGCAGGTTTAATAGCTCCAGACGAAAAAACTATTCAATATCTAAAAGATAAACCAATGTCTCCAAAGAAGACGAACTGGGATCAGGCTGTAGAATATTGGTCTAAACTTAAATCTGATTCAGAAGCTAGTTTTGATAAAGAAGTTGAAATAAACGGAAGCAATATAAGTCCTATGGTAACTTGGGGAACATCACCTCAAGATGTCGTTCCTATTAATGGAATAGTTCCTGATCCAGAAAAAGAGAAAGATAAAGATAAACGAGAGTCTATGAATAGATCATTAAAATATATGGGTCTTAAACCAAATACAAAAATGACTGATATTAAAGTTGATAGGATTTTCATTGGAAGTTGTACCAATGGAAGAATCGGAGATTTAAGAGATGTTGCAAAAATTGTCAAAGGGAAAAAGATTGCTCAGCATGTTAATGCAATGATTGTTCCAGGATCAGGTTTAGTAAAACAACAAGCAGAAGAAGAACAATTAGATAAAATTTTTAAGCAGGCAGGATTTGATTGGAGAGAACCAGGATGCTCGATGTGTTTAGCTATGAATGCCGACAAACTAAATCCCAAGGAAAGATGTGCATCGACTTCAAACAGAAATTTTGAAGGACGTCAGGGTCGCGGAGGAAGAACTCATTTGGTTAGTCCGGCGATGGCAGCAGCAGCAGCTATTAATGGACATTTAAGCGATGTTAGAAAGTTTATTAATTAACATGAGAAAATTTAATATTTTAAAAGGTATACCTGCATATTTGCCGATGATGAATATTGATACAGATATGATAATTCCAAAGCAATTTTTAAAAACTATAAAAAGAACAGGTTTGGGAAAAAGCTTATTTTTTGAAATGCGTTATGATGATAATGGTAAAAAAATAGAAGAATTTGTTTTAAACAAAAGACCGTACAATAATTCACCAATCTTAATAGTTGGAAAAAATTTTGGATGCGGCTCTTCCAGAGAACATGCTCCTTGGGCACTATTAGACTTTGGTATTAAATGTGTAATAAGCCCCAGTTTTGCAGATATTTTTTATAACAACTGCTTTAAAAATGGGATGTTACCAATTATTTTAGAACAGCAAAAAATTGAAGAACTAGCTCAATATTATGAAAGAAAAGAAAGTATAGAAATAAATCTTTCAGAACAACAAATTATTTTTGGAAATAAAAGAATTGAATTTAAAATAGATCCTTTTAAGAAGAAATGTTTATTAAACGGCCTAGATGATATTGCTTTATCTTTAGAAAATGTAAAAAAAATATCATCTTATGAAAATGAAATAAAAAAAGATAAACCATGGATTGGTTAATATGATTAAAACAAAGAAAAGAAAAATACTATTATTGCCAGGTGATGGGATTGGCCCAGAGGTCGTCTCCGAAGTAAAAAAAATTATACATTGGTTTAATAAAAAAAAATCTTTAGATTTTGAAACCGAGGAAGGACTAGTTGGTGGCGCTTCTTATGAAAAACATAAAAAACCTATTACTGATGAAGTTTTCTACAAAGCTTTGGAATCTGAAGCTGTAATATTAGGTGCGGTAGGAGGTCCAAAATGGGATAACTTAGAATTTTCAAAAAGACCTGAAAGAGCTCTTTTAAAATTAAGAAAAGAATTAAAACTTTTCGCAAATCTTAGACCTGCAATTTGTTTTAAACAATTGGTTGATGCATCGAGTCTAAAACCGGAAATAGTATCAGGATTAGATATAATGATAGTAAGAGAACTTACAGGTGGTATATATTTTGGAGAACCTAGAGGAATAAAACCTATCGAAAATGGAGAAAGAAAAGGAATAAACACTCATTCATACACTAGTAGCGAAATAATTAGAGTTGCTAAGGTAGCTTTTGAACTTGCACAAAAGAGAAATAAAAAAGTTACTTCCTGTGAAAAATCAAATGTTATGGAAGCAGGTATTCTTTGGCGAGAAGAAGTTCAAAAAGTTAAGGATCAAGAGTACCAAAACATAGAATTAAATCATATGCTTGCAGATAATTGTGCTATGCAATTATTAAAAGATCCAAAGCAATTTGATGTAATCGTAACAGATAATTTATTTGGAGATATATTATCTGATGAAGCTGCAATGTTAACCGGATCATTAGGCTTGCTACCATCTGCCTCTTTAGGAGCTAAAGATAAAAATGGTAAAATGAGATCTATGTATGAACCTGTTCATGGGTCAGCACCAGATATTGCAGGCACAGGAAAAGCCAATCCAATAGCAACCATCCTTAGTTTTTCTATGGCTCTTAGATATTCATTAGATTTAGACAAAGAAGCAGAAAACTTAGATCAAGCAGTTCAAAAAGTTCTTGATGACGGTCTAAGGACAAAAGATATTTTATCTAAAGGTAAAAAAGAAGTATCTACCTCACAAATGGGTGATGCAATAATTTCAAAACTTAAATAGTATCTAGTCCAATGAATATAAAAAATGTTGTAGTCATTGGTTCTGGAACTATGGGAAGCGGAATTGCGGCTCAGCTGTGTAATGCAAATATTCCAGTAACTTTGCTAGATTTAAAGACAGAAATTTCAGAAAAAGCAAAAAAGAAAATTATTGAATCTAGACCACCATTATTAATTGACAAAAACAAAATTAATAATATCAAAGTTGGAAATATAGAGGAAGATTTTGATATTATTAAAAAGGCCGATTGGGTGGTTGAAGCAGTAGTTGAGAGAATAAATATTAAACACAATCTTTATGAAAAAATATTAAAAACAAGAAAAAAAGATTCAATAATTTCATCAAATACATCAACAATTCCTTTAAAAATTTTGTCTGAAAAAATGTCAGATGAAGATAAAAAGGATTTTTGTATCACACATTTTTTTAATCCAGTTAGATACATGGGATTGTTAGAAATTGTAAGCGAGGATATAAATGATGAAAAAAAAATAAACTTTTTAAAAAATTTTTGTGAAGAAAGTTTAGGCAAAGGTGTAATTATCTGCAAAGATACTCCAGGTTTTTTAGGTAATAGAGTTGGTGTTTATGCTATGCAAGTAGCAATGACTGAAGCTATTAAGATGAAATTAGATATAGAAGAAGCAGATGCAGTTTTTGGAAGACCTATGGGCATTCCTAAAACGGGAGTTTTTGGTTTATATGATTTGATAGGCATAGATTTAATGGCAGATGTTTTAAAAAGCTTTGTAAAAGAATTGCCAAAATCTGACGTCTTTCATGAAGTAGCTGAAGAAACTCCATTAATAAAAAATTTAATTGAAACAGGTTATACCGGCAGAAAAGGAAAAGGTGGATTTTATAGAATGAACAAAAAAGATGGAAAGAAAATATTAGAAGCAATTAATTTAATTAGTAAAGATTACTTTCCTTCTAAAAAAATTGATCTTAACATCGGTGAAAAAATAAATTTAAAAGAACTTGTTTCAAGAAATGATAAATACGGCAAATATGCCTGGTCTGTTATTTCAAAAATTATTCTTTATGCATCTTCTTTAGTTCCTAATGTAACAAAAGATTATAATAATATTGATGAGGCAATGAGACTAGGTTTTAATTGGACTAAAGGACCTTTCGAAATGCTCGAAGAGCTCGGAGTAAAGTTTTTTGTAGAAAAAGATAGTCAGTTAAAATCTAATAAATTTATAAAAGAACTTTACGAAAAAAAAACTGAAACTTTTTACGAAAAAAGACAAATTTATACAAATTTAGAAACTTTAGGAAAAATAAAACAATCAGCGAAAGTTAATAAAAATAATAAGTCAGCATTTATATATGATCACAAAGATTACAAAATTGTAGAATTTAATACTAAAGCTAATACCTTGGATTACGACTCAATGGATGCATTAAAAAAAGCATCAGATAAAAATATGATCATTATTAATGAAGGAATGCAATTTTCAGCTGGTGTTAATTTAAATTATGTTATGGATTTTGCAAAAGAAAAAAATTGGAAAGCTATTGAAAAGTTTATTCATCATTTTCAGATGACATGTAAACAATTAAAATATTGTAATAACATTGTTGTTTCCGCACCTTCAGGCTTAGCTTTGGGCGGTGGTTTTGAAGTTTTAGTTCAAAGTGATTACGTAGTTGCACATACTAACATTGTTACAGGATTAGTTGAAACAATCGTAGGGTTAATACCTGCTGGAGGAGGAACTACAAATATGTTGTGGAGATGGATGCAAGCTCAAGAAGCTAAAAAAGATCCTGATTTTGCTCCACAAAAAGTATTTGATATTATTGGTTACGGTAAGACAGCTACTTCACCAATAGAGGCAATGCCCTTTAAGTTTTTATTAGAGAAAGATAAAAGCATCATGAACAGAAACAAGCTACTTTCAGCTTCTCAAGATTTAATAGATGAGAAAAAAGATGGGTATAAACCTCCGAAACAGCCAACTTTTAAGTTATCAGGAAGCCAAGTTAGAGGTAAAATGTTTCAAACGCTTGAAAAACTTTTCAAAGAAAAGAAAATTTTGGAGCATGGAATGGAAGTTGGAAAAAAATTAGCCTTTGTATTAAGCGGTGGTAATACCACTGTTAATAAAGAATTATCAGAAGATGATATGTACGCTTTAGAGCTAGATGCGTTTGTTAAACTCATTGAAATGAAAAAAACTCAAGCTAGAATAAAACATACGCTTTCAACAGGAAAACCTTTGGTGAATTAATGGCAACTTATAGAGCACCAGTAGATGATATGATGTTTCTCTTCGAGAAGTTGAGAGATAATTCTCATTATAATTCACTTGAAAAATATAAAGAAGTTAATCCTGATCTTGCAAAAGATATTTTGGAACAAGCAGCTAAGTTAACTGAGAATCTTATATTGCCATTAGCCAAATCTGGTGATGAAACACCTGCTAAGTTGGAAAATGGAGTAGTAAGAACGCCGCCAGGATATAAAGAAGCTTACAAAAAATTTATTGAAGATGGCTGGGTCTCTTTATCTTGCGATCCAGAGTATGGAGGTCAAGGAATGCCAAAAACTATCAGTTCATTCTTTGATGAAATGCTTTCTGCAGCGAGTCTTTCTTTTAAACTTTATAGTGAACTCAGCATTGGCGCATATAACTGCATACATCGTCATGGGGATGACTCAATAAAGAAAAAGTTTCTTCCTAATATGGTTAAAGGTACTTGGAGCGGAACAATGTGCTTAACAGAGCCAGTTTGTGGTACAGATTTAGGATTATTAAAAACAAAAGCTGTAGAACAATCAGATGGTACTTATAAAGTAACTGGTCAAAAAATTTTTATTACTTCTGGTGATCAAGATCTAACAGAAAATATTATTCATCTAGTTCTCGCAAGAACTCCAGATGCACCTTCAGGAACAAAAGGAATTAGTTTATTTTTGGTTCCAAAAGTTCAAGTGAAAGAAGATGGTACTTTAGGCCCAAGAAATGGTGTTTCTACTAATTCAATTGAAAGTAAAATGGGAATTAGAGGATCGGCTACTTGTGTTTTAAATTTTGATAATGCTGTTGGGCATATGATTGGACCGAAAAATAAAGGACTAAGCTCAATGTTCACCATGATGAATTTAGAAAGAATTGTTGTGGGGCTCCAAGGTTTAGGACTATCTGAAATCGCATATCAAAATGCTTTAAGTTACTCAAAAGAGAGAAAACAAGGAAAATCCAATAGCAGCAAATCAAAAAATGGAGCAGATCTAATCATTGATCATGCTGACATCAGAAGATCATTATTAAACATGAAATCAATTATAGAAGGTGAGAGAGCTTTAAGTTTTTGGCTAGCTCAACAAACAGAAGTAAGCTTACATCATAAAGATGATAAAATTAAAGAAGAAGCTTTAGACTTTGTTTCTCTAATGACTCCAGTTGTTAAGTCATTATTTAGTGATATGGGAATGGAAATTACCAGCGAAGCTATGCAAATTTTTGGTGGATATGGTTATACAAAAGATCAAGGTATAGAACAACTTTACAGAGACAATAGAATTACACCAATATACGAAGGAACAAATTCTGTTCAGGCGATTGATTTAGTTTTTAGAAAACTTGTTAATAAAGATAAAGATATTATAGGCCGCTATGTTAAATTAGTTGAAACAGAAATCAAAAAAAATAAAAATCAAAAAAACATAAAACCACTAGCAGATAAACTTGATGAATATTTAAAATTAACAGTGGATTTCACAAATTGGATAAAAGATAAAATGAAAAATTCCAAGGATGATGTAAATGCAGCCTGCAATGATTATTTAAAAGTATTAGGTTTAATTGCATTGGCATACTCTTGGCTTAGAGTGTTAGATGTTAGCTATAAAGAACTAAGTAAAAATAAGAAGTTTTTTGAAGATAAAATTGAAACTGCAAATTTTTTCTTTAACCGAGTATTACCTAGAATAGATTCCCATTATAAATCTGCAATTTCTGGAAGTAAGTATATAATGGATTTTAAATTTAATTAAAATGGAATATCAAAGTTCACTTCATAAGAAGTTGCACGATGGTGTTTTTGTATTTACTGCAGAAACAACACCTCCTGATGCTTCAAGCAAAGAAACTTTATTGAAAAAAATAGAGCCATTAAAAGATATTGCAGATGCTATTAATGTTACGGATAGTCCAGGAGCAAAAGTACATATGTCAGCACTTACTGCTGCAATTATTTTAGCTCAAAATGATATTGACCCAATATTACAATTAACAGTTCGAGACCGTAACCGATTAGCTATTCAGGGAGATTTGGTTGGAGCTTCGGCACTGGGCGTTCATAATATTCTTTGTTTATCAGGTGATGACCCGAAGGTTGGCGATCAACCCGAAACAAAATCTGCTAAAGATATTGATAGTAAAACTTTAGTTGCCACTGCCAACATGATGAGAAAAGATAAAAAATTTCCATCGGGAAGAACTATTGATCCAGCACCCAAATTGTTTATAGGAGGAGCTGAAGTTCCTTCAAAAGGAAAACCAGACATAGCAAAAATTTTAGGGAAAATAAAAAATGGAATTGATTTTTTTCAAACACAGTATGTTTTTGAAGAAAAAA
>CACLKK010000033.1 GCA_902607525.1 uncultured Pelagibacteraceae bacterium
CATCAGGTCTAAACCGAAACCAACAATCTTTTTCAGAAGTCGAATAGCTCTTCTTTTCATTCCAAAGATAGAATCATCTTCAATAAAAATTTGTTTTGCTCCAATTTTGTTTTTTAAGATTGTTAATTCATTAATAACTCTTTCATCTGATTTAAATCGGAATTTACCGATAGCACCTGACTTAGAACCTTCTACTTCTTCAGCTATATGGCAGTAGGAACAAGAAAAAGGACAACCTCTAGATGTCATCATCGAAGCATATCTTAATTCTTGACCTTGTTTGGCTTTTCCTCCATGAGGTCTTCCAATTTTCCAATATCTTTTATTTGGCAACATTTCCCATGCTGGAATAGGTAACTTGTCTAGATCCATTAAAATTTCTCCAAAATGAGAATTATCAATAATTTTTCCGTCTTTGTTTTTAAAATATATTTTTCCAACTGAACTAAAATCTTTACTATTTTTTTGCATAATTTTAGCAACTTGTTGAATTGAAATTTCAGACTCAGAGGTAAAAATGATGTCAAAACCAGCGTTAAAAAAAATAGAAGATCTTGATTTAGCATTTACACCGCCAGAAAATAATAATTTATTAGGAAATTTCTTTTTAATTATTTTAGCACAATGTAAAACCTGCGTTTCTTGTTGTGAAAAAATTGAAGTAATTCCAATCGCATCAAAATTGCTCGCAATTTCTAAAATTCTATTGTCACTTACACCAGTTCTTATCATTCCACTCTGGAGAGGAGTATTTTTATAAAAAATATCATCAAGGTTATCATCATCATTCCCTACACAAGCATCATAAACATAAGATTGAACACCTATCTCTTTTAAAGCACCACATAAATAAGGGTAAGCTAGGGAACCATTAGGCTTAACCATAGTTTTTGGCCAAGACTGTTCTGGAGGGTACAAAAATAGTATTTTGATTTCTTTCATTGAAGGAGATTATACTTTTAAGTTTGATTTATAAACCCTTATAAACTTTTTTAAAATCTTTAAAAGTTCTTAATTTTTTATCTTTCTTCGAAACAATAGGTTTTTTTGTAGGCCACTTAAACTTTAAACTTTTGTCATTCCATAAAATTCCATCTTCGTATTTTGGTTGATAATAATTTGATAATTTATAATAAATTATGTTTAAATTAGAAAAACTATAATAGGCATGTCCAAATCCTTCTGGGATATACAAAGATCTACAATTATCTTCTGAAAGTACAATACTTAAGCTTTTACCAAACGTTGGAGAATTTTTTCTAAGATCAACAACATAATCAAGAATTTTTCCTTTTAAAACTGTTACAAATTTTGCTTGCTGAAATTTTGATTGAAAATGAAATCCTCTTATAACGTTTTTTCTTGATGCGGTGGCATAATCAAAAATTAAATCATCCCATTTTATAATTTTTTTTCTAAAGGTTTCTCTTAAATTTCCTCTAGAATCACCTATTTTCTTTTGTTGAATTATTTTTAATCCTTTAAATTTTGTATTAATTACATGCATAGCATTTAAATTATTTTATTATTTTTTTTAGTTTTGACAAGTTCATATATGGGTTTAATGGAAAATTATATGGAGATTTTTTTTTAATAAATATTTTTTTGACTTTCGAATTGTATTTTTTTGCAAAGTCATAAACGGTTTTTGTAGGACCTCCTACATTTATTATTCCTTTTTTATCCAATATTTTTATCAAAATCTTTACCAATTCATCATGAAACAAAAAATTTAATTTAACATTTGCAAATGCCTTTTTATGTATAAAAGGTTTTTCAGTCATACTAACTCTTAGTATTAATGAGTTTTTGTACATTTGTACGGCACATTCTCCACCTAGTTTTGACCAGGCGTAATTATTCCAAGGAAGCACAGGATCGTCTTCTTTATAATTCCCTTTTTTCCCTTGGTAAACATAACTTGTTGAGAAATATATTAATTTTATATTAAGTTCTGAACAAACTTTTACTAAATTTGATGTTCCAATAATATTTAAGCTTATACTTTTACCTATATCGGTATTATGCAAAGCCATAGGTCTTGATAATGCTGCTAGATGTAAAACAGACTTGGGTTTTATTTTTTTTAAAAAACTTTTAATCGAGTTTTGGTTAGTTATATTCAGAGTTCTTTTGCTAGGATAAATAAATTTATATTTTGAATTAATTTTTTTTAAACTTTGTGCAAATCTTCCGCTGCCCCCGGTAACAACTATTTTATTTTTTGAAGTCATCTACTTTTGATCTTTTTTAATTAGTGTAGACAAATACTGAGAATAATTGCATTTGCCGTAAAATTTTATTGCTTCCATTATATTCTTCTTATTTATCCACTTATTATTAAAAGCTATTTCTTCAAGGCAGGCTATTTTAAGTCCCTGTCTATTTTCTAATGCTGATACAAATGCTGAGGTATTATAAAAATCTTCCATAGAGCCAGTATCAAGCCAAGCACCTCCGCGGCTTATAAAATTTGCTGAAAGTTTTTTTCTTTTTCTATATTTATTTAATAAGTCCACAATTTCTACCTCGCGTCTTTTTGATGGTTTTAAATTTTTACTATATTCAATTACTTTATTATCAAAAAAATAAAGACCAGTTATAGCTAAATTAGAAAAATATTTTTTAGGTTTTTCAATAATTTTTAATATTTTATTTTTTTTATTTATTTTTGCTATTCCGTAAAGAGAAGGATTTTTAACAGGGTGCAATAATACACTTGCTCCAGATTTTAGTTTTACACACTCTTGCAATCTTTTTGTAAGACTTTGACCATAGAAAAAATTGTCTCCTAGAATTAAAGCAACGTTTTCTTTACCTATAAATTTTTTTCCAACCAAGAAAGCGTCAGGCAGTCCTCTAGGGTACGATTGTTCTGCATAAGAAATTTTAATTCCCAAATTTTTACCATTTGGTAAAATTTTTCTAAATTGATTTAATTGTCCTTTATTTACTATTATTAAAATATCCTTTATTCCAGCAAGCATTAAAACTGACAAAGGATAAAAAATTAAAGGCTTATCATAAATGGGAAGCAATTGTTTATTAACAGCTTTGGTAATAGGACTCATCCTAGTTCCTATTCCTCCTGCTAAAATAATTCCCTTTTTAATCATATTTTTAAACCAAGTCTATTTACGTAAAGTTTTTTTGGAACACTTTTAAAAAAATTCTCATTATTTAAATACCAATTAAAAGTTTGGTCCAAACCTTTTTCTAGTGTTATTTTTGATTTCCAACCTAGTTTTCTCTTAATTTTATTATTATTCAATGCGTATCTAATATCATGACCAGGTCTATCTTTTACAAATTTTATTTTTACATTACCATTAATATTCAGATATTTATTTTTTGCAATTTTTAACAATTTTTTAGCTATATCAATATTTTTGAGATTTATACCAGATCCAATATTATAGTTTTCTCCAATTTTACCTTTTAAAAAAATTAATAAAAGAGCTTCACAATGGTCGTGTACGTGCATCCATTCCCTAGAGTTTTTTCCTTTTCCATAAATTGGCAAAGGTTTATTTTTAATAATATTATATATTAATTTTGGTATTAATTTTTCAGGAAATTGGTTTGGTCCGTAGTTATTACAACAGTTTGTGATTATAGCTGGTATTTTGTAAGTTTTTACATAAGCTTTAACTAAATGGTCAGAGCTTGCTTTTGTAGATGAATAAGGTGAGCTTGGATTATATGGATATTTTTCATCTGATCTTCCTTTAATTACATCTCCATACACTTCATCTGTAGATATATGGATAAGTTTTATTTTTTTTTTAAAAGCTAAAATAGATTCTAATAAATTATAGGTTCCTAAAATATTACTATGAATAAAATTGTAAGGTGTATCAATAGATCTATCCACGTGAGTTTCTGCAGCTAAATTAAAAATACCAATAGGCTTGTATCTTTTTAGTATTTTTAAAATTTTATTTTTATTATTTAGATCAAGTTTAAAAAAGATATAATTTTTATTTGTACTTAAATTTTTTGTATTATAAGGATTAGCTGAATACTTTAATGAATCAATATTTATCACAAAATATTTTTTTTTAAGTAAATATTTAACAAGATTACTTCCAATAAATCCAGAACCACCTGTCACTATAACTTTTTTCATATTTTGTTTTTTACATTAGTAAAAACTGTTAGTATAGTTGTTATTCTAAAAAAGTTAGTATTCATTATAGTATGTCAATATCTAGGCAAAATTTATCAGTAGTAATAGTAACTCTTAAAAGCGAAAATGTAGTGCATGATTGTATTAAGTCGATCAATCAAGATCTGCCTATAATTGTAGTTGAACAATCAAATAACAATAGTTTTAAGGAAGAACTTGAAAGTAAATATAAAAATCTAAAATGTATTCTTTCAAAATCTAATTTGGGCATGGGGGCAGGAAACAATATTGGAATAAAAGAATCCAAAACCGAATATGTTTTAATATTAAACCCTGATGTAATATTAGAAAAAAATACTATTGAAGAACTTTTTGTGGCGGCAAACAAATTATCAGATTTTACAATATTGGCTCCCTTAGAAATAAATTATAAAAATTATGGAAGAGCAGTTCAAAAAGATAATTCTAACAATTTGCCTTTTAAAGTTGATTTTGTGGATGGTTTTGCAATGTTATTAAATAAAAAAAAATTTAAAGAAAATGATTATTTTGATGAAAACTTTTTTATGTATTTAGAAAATAACGATTTATGCAAAAGAGTTTTTAATAAAGGTGGTTCAATTTTCATTGTACCAAATTCAAAAATTAATCATTTGGCAGCAAAAGCTGTTAATGAAAAGTTTTCAGTTGAGATTGAATATTCAAGAAATTGGCATTGGATATGGTCTAAATACTACTTTAATAAAAAACATTTTGGTTTTTTAAAAGCTTTCCTTAGTGGTATTAAAAGCTACTTTTCTTCTATCTTAAAGTTTTTGTTTTATTCTTTTCTTAATAATAAAGTTAAAAGAAAAATATATTTTAATAGAGCTTCTGGGTTTTTTAATGCCTTAATAGGTAAATCGTCTTGGTATAGACCAAATTTGAATGATTAATGACCCGGAAAATCTAATATAGAAAAAGTTTTGTAACCTTTTTTTTCTAAAAGATCTTTACCACCTAAGTCAAAAAGATTTATGACAAAAATAAATCCTGCTACTTCTCCTCCGGATTTTTCAACTAATTTTGCAGCTGCTTCTGCAGTTCCACCAGTTGCTATTAAATCATCAACTATAATAACTTTTTCTTTGGAACTAATGGAATCTTGATGAATTTCCAAGGTAGCTTTTCCATATTCAAGTTCAAAATCAACTGAATATTTTTCAGCTGGAAGCTTGTCTTTTTTTCTTAATAAAACATAAGATTTAGATAAATTATAAGAAAGAGGTGAAGCAAAAATAAAACCTCTAGATTCAATTGCTGCTATTTTGTCGTAATTTAATTTTTCCAGCATTTTCGACATTTCATCTATACAATTTTTAAATGCATCTTTATTTTTTATTAGAGTGGTAATATCCCTAAATAAAATCCCTTTTTTAGGATAATCTTGAATTGAACGTATGTATTTTTTTAAATCCATTTTTTACTTCAAAGTTAATAAAAAAGATCATATTAATTATAATAATTTATGACAAAAAACAAACTAGCAATTATAGGGGGAAGTGGACTTTATGATATAGAGGGGATGCAAAATCCAAAATGGAAATCTATATCAACTCCATGGGGAAAACCCTCTGATCAAATACTAAATTTAAAATATAAAGGAAAAGAAGTTTGTTTTTTGCCACGTCACGCAAGAGGTCATAAAATTTCACCATCAAACATAAACTTTAGAGCTAACATAGATGCTTTAAAACAATTAGGGGTTACTGATATTATTTCAGTATCTGCGGTCGGCTCTTTAAAAGAAGATTTACCGCCAGGAAAATTTGTAATAGTTGATCAATTTATTGATAGAACCTTTGCTAGAAAAAAAACTTTTTTTGATGAAGATATTGTTGCTCACGTTTCTATGGCTCACCCAACATCAAATGGTTTAATGGATGCTTGCGAAGAAGCAATAAAGAAAGAAAAAATCGATTATCAAAGAGGAGGCACCTATGTTGTTATGGAAGGGCCTCAATTTTCAACATTAGCGGAATCTAATTTATATAGATCATGGAAAGCTGATGTTATTGGAATGACAAATATGCCTGAAGCAAAGTTAGCAAGAGAGGCAGAGATTAGATATGCATCAATATCAATGGTAACGGATTATGATTGTTGGCATCCAGACCATGAAAATGTTGATGTTCAAACAGTTATTAAAGTTTTATTAGGTAATGCTGCCAAAGCTAAAAATATGGTTAAAAACATTATTGAAAACTTTGAAAATCATATAGATCCCAAAGATCCTACAAACAATTGCTTGGATGTAGCAATTATTACAGCTCCAGAAAAAAGATCTAAAAAGACAATTAAAAAATTAAAAACAATAGCAGGAAGGGTATTAAAAAAATAAAGATATAATTAAATATTTGGAAGAAATTTTTTAAGATGAAAATAGAAGGAAAAGAATATCGTACAATTTGGTTTGATGAAAAAAATCAAGCAGTAAAAATTATTGATCAAACAAAACTACCTCATCAATTTAT
>CACLKK010000034.1 GCA_902607525.1 uncultured Pelagibacteraceae bacterium
ATCCTAAAATTATACCAAAAATTGGTATTAAGTAAGCTACCTGTGCCTGAAAAACTAAACCATTATGCTTTAAAATATAAAATCTTAATAGCCATGCAATACCAGTAGAAAAAATTCCCAAATAGATAAGTGAAATAGTAGAATCTAACGTTGGGTTCAAATTCCATGGCTGTTCAATAAGTAGTGAAAATGGACATAATACTAAAGTTCCCCAAATTAAAATTGATGCTGTTACATTTTCATTTTTTTTATTACTTATTTTTAAAGTAAGTAAACCACCCGCAACATAAAAACACGATCCGAAAAGTATTAAAAGTGCAGAAAAAATATTGTTTTCATTAATTAAAATATTATCTGAAAATAAAAAAACTATTCCTGAAAATCCAATTAAAATTCCAATAGATTTAATTAAATTAATTTTTTCATTGCTAGTAAAAAAATGAGCTAATAGCGAAGCAGTAAGCGGAGTGCTTGCCATTAAAATAGCTGCTAAATTGCTTTGTACTTCTTGAACTCCATAAGCTATTAAAAAAAAAGGTATTACTAAATTTATAATTCCTATAGAAGCAAACCAATACCAATCTTTTGAAAAAGCTTCTATTTTAATTTTTTTATAATAACATAATAATACAACAGGTATTGCTCCAAAAAATATTCTTAAAAATGCTATGGTCAGCGGACCATAAGAATATGTTGCTATTTTTATATTAAAAAAAGCAGAGGCCCAAATAACAGCCAAAAGCACTAACAGAAAATAATCTAATGGTTTTGCTTCTCTCATTCAGATATTTCTGTTTCTGAACCGCTAGTAATTTTTACAAGTTGGTTATACTGAATTTTAAATACGCAATTTGGATGACCTGCTGCAGCATATATATTTTTAAATCTACTTAAAGATTTATCTATTAAAATATTTAATTTTTTTATATGAGCAACTGGTGATACACCTCCTATTGAAAAACCAGTATTCATTTTAACTTCCTCTGCATTTGACATTGAAACATCTTTTTTTCCTAAAAATTTTTTTAATTTATTTAAAGAACATCTTCTATCTCCAGGAATTAAGCAAATTAAAAAGTTGCCATCTGCTTTAAATAATAAACTTTTAACAATAGCACCAACTTCACAATTTAATGAATTTGCTGCATCTTGTGCTGTTCTTGCTGTAGTATCTAAAACTAATATCTCTAGTTTAGGATCAAATTTTTTAATAAATTCTTTTACCCTTTTAACTGCTTCTTTATTTAATAAATTTTCCATCTTTTAGTCTTTTTAATGCACTCGGAATACCTTTGATAATATCCTCTGATATTAATCCTTTACCATATTTTTTTGCAATATCTCCATGTAACCAGGTTGCTGCACAACCAGCTAGAAAAGGATTCATCTTATTTTCCCCAATTAAACTTACCATAAGTCCACTTAAAACATCTCCCGATCCAATTACTGCTAGCTCGGGTGATGAGTGATAATTAATTATAATCTTTTTATTATATGAAAGCACAATTGTGTTTGGTCCTTTTAGAACAACATTTGATTTGACCAGTTTACTTGCTGCTTTAATTTTTTCAATGTTGCTAACATTTTTCTTTATCTTTGGGAAAATTTTATGAAATTCTGCTGCATGAGGTGTAATAATTTTATTTTTATCAAGCAATGAATATAGTGATTTTAAATCATTTCTAAAGCAAGTTAATGCATCTGCATCTAAAACAACATATTTAACTTTTTTTAGAATTAATTTTGTAATTTCTTTAATTTTTTTATTAGTACCAGCGCCTGGCCCTACAAGGATTGAGGTAATTTTTTCTTTTTTTAGAAATTTTTTTAGTTCACTTATACTATTAATTTCTACCTTTAAAACAGATGGAAATTTAACAGAATACGTATGTATAGTGTTATTTGAACATATAATTTTAACTGATCCCGTTCCTGTTTTTAAAGCTGCCAACGAAGATAAAATAGTGGCTCCAATAAACTCCTTTTTTCCTCCATATACAACGACTCTTCCTCTGCTGTATTTGTGACCCAAGTGTTTTTTCCAAGGAAATTTATCTATCCATAAATTTGGAACATTTTTTGTTATTTTGTACCTATGTTTGTTTTGCATAACTGACATATAATAAATTCACTTCATTAAATCACTTAGATTGGTATAGATACAACCTAAAAGTTTAAAGTTATGGTTACACGTGAAATTCAATATTTATAAAGGTCTATATGAGTGCGAGTAAGGTTCTAAAATTAATGAAAGAAAAAGAAATTGAGTATGTTGATCTACGATTCACTGATCCTAGAGGAAAACTTCAACATTTAACCATGGATGGAAAAATGGTTGATGAATCAATGTTAAATGATGGCGTATTCTTTGATGGATCATCAATAGCTGGTTGGAAAGCAATTAATGAATCTGACATGATATTAAAGCCCGATCTTGATAGACAAGTCATAGATCCTTTTACTTCACATAACACTCTTATTTTATTCTGCGATGTTCTAGATGCGGTAAAGAAAAATCCTTACGAGAGAGATCCCAGAAGTATAGCAAAAAAAGCTGAAGCTTATTTAAAGAAAACAGGAATTGGAGATAAAGCTTATTTTGGCCCTGAAGCAGAATTTTTTGTATTTGATGATGTTAAATTTAAAAATGACATGAATGAAACTGGATTTAAAATTGATAGTTCAGAAGGACCTTATAATACTGGAAAAGACTACGAAAATGGAAACATGGGTCATAGACCAGGAATAAAAGGTGGTTATTTTCCCGTTCCCCCAGTTGATAGTGCACAAGATATGAGAGGAGAATTTTTAAAAGCTTTAAGAGATATGGGTATTAAAGCTGAAAAACACCATCATGAAGTTGCCCCAAGCCAACATGAATTGGGAATGTATTTTGGTACTTTAACTGATCAAGCAGACAATATGCAGCTTTATAAATATGGTGTACAGATGGTTGCACACTCATTTGGAAAAACAGCAACTTTTATGCCAAAACCTGTAAAGGGTGATAACGGTTCGGGTATGCACACACATCAATCTTTATGGAAAGGAAGCACAGCATTATTTTCTGGAAATAAATATGCAGGATTATCTGATATAGCTCTACATTATATTGGAGGAATTTTAAAACATGCTAAAGCAATTAATGCTTTTTCAAATAGTACAACAAATAGTTACAAAAGATTAATCCCAGGTTTTGAAGCTCCTGTATTATTGGTTTATTCAGCAAGAAATAGGTCAGCATCATGCAGAATACCAATAACTTTAACTAAAAAAGGAGCAAGATGTGAAATAAGATTTCCTGATGCTGCTGGTAATCCATACTTAACATTTGCAGCAATGTTAATGGCTGGAATAGATGGGATTAAAAATAAAATTAACCCCGGTAAACCTGTCGATGAAGATTTATATGCAATGCCTGAAGACAAAGTAAAAAATATACCTACCGTTTGTGGTTCATTAAGAGAAGCTATGGAAAGTCTTGACAGGGATAGAAAATTTCTTACACAAGGTGGAGTTTTTACAGATGATCAAATTGATGCGTATATTGCTTTAAAATTTGAAGAAATTTACAAACTCGAACACACTCCTCATCCTATCGAGTTTGATATGTACTATAGCTGCTAATACTATTTTTTACTTTTTAAAATTTTTTCGTTAGCAATTTTATTTTTGTTTACGCCTTCTTTAATTGTGTAATCTAGCGTACCATGAGCTCCGGCTTCTACAGCTTTTCGCTGAGTTCTAAATAGAGCTTTTTCTTTAGCATCTACAGCTAACTTATTTGCATGTTTTCCTAAATGTTTCGTATCTCTCATACGTAAAAGATTATATACAATTCTTGATTGAACAACAATATACAATTAGATTTTAAAAGATTCACCACATCCACAACGTTCAGTTTCGTTGGGATTTTTAAATACAAATGTTGAGGATAACTCTTCTCTTTTATAATCCATTTCGGTGCCTAATAGGTATATTATTGCTTTTGGATCAATTAAAACTTTTACACCTTTATCTTCAATAATTTCATCATTAGGATTTGCTTTTTTAGCATATTCCATAACATAGGACATTCCTGCACAACCACCAGAAGCAACTCCGACTCTAACACCAACGATTGGTTCTTTTGCTTGAGCCATAATCTCCTTTACTCTTTCTGCGGCTCTGTTGCTTAAAGTAATAACTTGTTTACTCATAAATTTAATTCCAATTTAGCAGCTTCAGACATTTTATCTTTATCCCAGGGTGGTTCCCAAACCAAATTAAGATTTACGTCTGAAACTCCGTTAATTTTCATTATATTGTCTTTAACCTCTTTTGGCAAACTTTCTGCGACTGGGCAATTAGGTGAGGTTAATGTCATATCGATATTAACTTTATTTTTTTCATCTACTTCTATTTTATAAATTAGGCCCAAATCATAAATATTTACCGGAATTTCTGGATCGTAAATTTTTTTTACTTCTTCTATAACTTTATTTTTAAAATCACTCATCAGTCTATTTGTTCTGTATTTACTTCCTTTTTTTTTCCTTCTAGCGCTGAAACAAAAGTATGCCAGGATAAGGTAGCACATTTCACTCTCATTGGAAATTGTTTTACCCCTGACAAAGACATAAGTTTAGTTTTTTGATCATCATCCAAGTGATTTGACTTTATTTCTGAAGTATTTTTTATCATATTTAAAAAAGAACTCATTATATCTTTTGCTTCATCAAAAGATTTTCCATTAACTAGCTCAGTCATTATAGATGCCGAAGCTAAAGAAATTGCACAACCTTCACCTTCAAAGGTTAAACTTTCAACTTTTTTCTTATTGTCTAACTTTAAATATATATGAACTTTATCACCACAAAGAGGGTTGTAGCCTTTTGCATCATGATTATATCCTTCACACTTTCCCAAATTTCTAGGACTCTTTCCATGTTCCAATATTATATCTTGATATAGTTCTTTTAAATCCATTATTTTAAATCAAATATCTTTTGGCAATTTTTAATTGCTTTACATAGTATATCAATATCATCTTTCGTATTATAGACTCCAATTGAAGCTCTTGCAGTAGCTGTTAAATTCATTTTTTCATGAAAAATTTGACAACAATGATGTCCAGCACGAATTGCGACACCATCTTCATCTAATATTGTTGCAATATCATGAGGGTGAATCCCTTTTATAGTAAACGAAATTACTCCAGCTTTATTTTTAGGATTGCCAATTATTTTTACTGAATTTATTTTTTTAAGTTTCTCTAAAGCATAATCTGTTATTTCTTTCTCATGTTTCATTAGATTATTTATCCCTATTGATTCCATAAATTTTATTGATTCATTGAATGTAATAACTTCAGCTGTAGGCATTGTTCCTGCCTCATATTTTTCTGGAAGAGGTGCATAAGTAATTTTATTTTTTTTTACTTCACTAATCATGGCTCCACCTCCAATATAAGGAGGTAGTTTTTCTAACCATTTTCTTTTTGCATATAAAATACCAACGCCAGTAGGTCCATAAACTTTATGTCCTGAAAATGCATAAAAATCGCAATCTAAATCCAAAACATCTATTTTAATATGCGGAGCACTTTGACATCCATCTACCAGTACTGGAATATTTTTTTTTCTTGCTATTTCAACAATTTCTTTAATTGGTACAATTGTGCCAGTTACATTTGACAAATGAGTTACTGCAATTATTTTTGTTTTAGAAGTAACTAATTTTTGTAACTCTTCAATGATTATATCACCATCATTATTTATTGGAGCAAATTTTATTATAGCTTTTTTGTTTTCTCTTAAAAAGTGCCAAGGAACATAATTTGAGTGATGCTCTAATTCTGTAATTATGATTTCATCACCCTCTTTAATGTTTTGCTGACCAAAAGTTGTAGCGACCAAATTTATGGCTTCTGTAGCATTTTTAGTAAAAATTATTTCTTCTTTAAACTTAGCATTGATGAAATTTTTTACACTTACTCTAGTTTCTTCAAATTTATTTGTGGCATTTACAGCCAATGAATGAATACTTCTTCCTATATTAGAAAATTCATTTTTATAAAAATTATTTAATCTATTTATAACAGATATTGGTTTTTGTGAGGAATTTGAACTATCTAAATAAACTAATGATTTACCATTAATTTTTTTAGAAAAAATTGGAAATTGAGATTTAATTTCATTAACGTCCATCAATTTGTTTCTCCAATTTTGATTCAATAAATTTTTTCATAGTAGGACTTTTAATAAATTCTATTACGTCGTTTAAAAATCCTTTTATTAAAAGTTTAGTTGAGTCTTTGCGATTTAAACCACGTGTCATTAAATAATGAAGAGAATCTTGATCAATAGTTCCCGAGCTTGAACCGTGTGAACATTTTACATCATCTGCATAAATTTCCAGTTCAGGCTTTGAATTAAATTCTGCTTTATCGTCCAACAATAAAGCCTTGCTTAGTTGATAAGCATCAGTTTTTTGAGCAATATCCTTAACATAAATTTTTCCTTGATAAACACCCTTGCATTCAGAGCTTAGTACATTTTTAACTTTTTGATTACTTTTACAATTTGGTGCTAAATGATTAATACGGGTTTTAATTTCTTGGTGCTCATCCTTTTTTAAGAAAAGCGCAGATA
>CACLKK010000035.1 GCA_902607525.1 uncultured Pelagibacteraceae bacterium
GAAGGGTCTCCTATAAGCGTTGTTCCCCCTCCTAATAATACTATAGGCTGATGACCATATTTTTGAAGAAGTCTAAGACACATGATTTGCATCAAACTTCCAACATGTAGACTGGGAGCTGTGCAATCAAAACCAATATAAGCCTTGATTTTTGATTTTGACATTAATTCAATCAATGCAGATTGATCAGTACACTGGTTAAAGTAACCTCTTTTTTGAAATTCGCTTAGAAATGTTTCTTGCATGAATTTTCAGCTTCTTTAGAGTTGTAATATACAAGATTCCTTTTAAATTAAATATAATTTATGAGCAAATCCTATTACAGCCTTGGTCTTATGAGTGGCACATCTATGGATGGTGTTGATGCATCAATTATTCAATCAGACGGCGAGAAAAAATATAAGGTAATTCTAGATAAATATTTTGAGTATCCTCAGGGTATTTATAAAGATTTGTCAAAACTAAGAGATAAAATTAAAAATTCTCTAGATTTAAAAAAATTTTCAAAAGAGATAAAAAATATTGAAAAAGCAATCACCTTATTCCACGCTAAAGCTGTTAATCAAATCATAAAAAAAACAAAGGTAAATGTGAACCTTTTAGGTTTTCATGGCCAGACCATTTATCACAACCCTAAAAAAAAAGTTTCTAAACAATTAGGAGATGGAAAACTTTTATCACAATTAACAAAAAAAACGGTTGTATATAATTTTAGGAAAAATGATCTTAAAAATGGAGGTGAGGGCGCTCCATTAACACCTATATTTCATCAAATGTTAGAAAAAAGGTTTAATATAAAACCAGTAATTTTTTTTAATATAGGAGGAATATTAAACGTAACAACTATTTGGGATGATGGAAAGATGTCAGCAAAAGATGAAGGTCCGGGCATGTGTTTAATAGATAAATGGATAAGAACTAATTCTAAAAAAAAATACGATACGAATGGAGATATAGCTAAATCTGGAGAAGTAAATAAAATAATTTTAGATCATTATTGGAATGTATTTCGAGCTATGAGTCCAGATAAAAAATCATACGATACTAACGATTTTGATATTGCATTAGCCAAAGGTTTGTCTTTAGAAGATGGGGCTGCCACGTTAACGCATCATACAGCAAATATATTAATTGCTTTTTTTATAGCAAATAAAAAATTAAAATTAAACGAAAAGATAATATTATGCGGAGGAGGAAGAAAAAATAAATTTTTGATTAATTTAGTTAAAAAATATAATAAAAAAATAAAACTTATAGATGATTACGATATAGATGGTGATTTTATCGAGTCACAGGCTTTTGCCTATCTTGCCATTAGATCATATCTTAAATTACCAATTTCTTTTCCAGAGACTACTGGAGTTTCTAGACCTACTACTGGTGGAATTATTATTAAATATTAAATTATAGTAACTTTATCTTTGATATAACGATCTATTGTTGTAGATAATTCTTTTTCTTTATTTTTATAAAAATGATTTGCATTAGGAATTGGTTCAAATTTAACATCAATATTTTT
Organism: uncultured Pelagibacteraceae bacterium; assembly: GCA_902607525.1. Taxonomy (GTDB): domain Bacteria; phylum Pseudomonadota; class Alphaproteobacteria; order Pelagibacterales; family Pelagibacteraceae; genus AG-414-E02. The sequence goes on from CACLKK010000035.1 coordinate 1,520, forward strand.
CTGCATGCTTAATCTCTTTTTTAAATTTAATATACTGTCTATTTGAACTAGTTCATCGTTCTTACCATATATGACTATACCAGAAATAGGGCATGGTGATAAAAAAGTAAAATCATATAAATTAGGCTGAGGAGAAATAGTAATAAATTTATTTACTTCTGGTCTACGCATAATTAATTGCATACAAATTAATGCACCAAATGAAAAACCTGATACCCAGCATTGGCTGTATCCAGGATTTTCTTTTTCTATCCAGTCTAATGCAGCAGCTGCATCAGAAAGTTCCCCTTGTCCATTATCAAAAACACCGTCACTCTTTTCTACCCCTCTAAAATTAATTCTAATTACAGAAAAATTATTTTTATAAAAAGAATTGTAAGTTTCATAAACGATTCTGTTATTCATGGTTCCTCCATATTGTGGATGTGGTTGAAGCACTAATGCTACTGGGGAGCCTTGTTGCTTACTTTTAAAATATTTTGCTTGAATTCTACCACTAGGGCCAGGAATAAATATTTCTTTATTTTCTATAGCCATATTTTAATTAGTAATGATTATTAATTTCAAAAAATGACTAGTTTTATACCATGTTTATGTAGCTACAATTTTATTTATTTCTATACTTGACTATTTTAGTAGGAATACATAAATAAACACCATAAAATGAAGTCTTATTTACTATGAAATTAACAAGCAAAGGAAGATATGCGGTAATGGCAATGGCTGATTTAGCTAATACCAACACTAATGAGCCAATTAACTTAACTGAAATTTCGTTAAGACAGGGCATATCAATATCTTTTTTAGAGCAAATTTTTTTAAAATTAAAAAAGAATAATCTAGTTGAGAGTTCAAGAGGACCATCAGGGGGCTATTCTCTTACAAAATCTCCTGAAGAAATAAAATTATCAAGTATTATAAAAGCAGTTAATGAAGAGGTAAAAACTGTAGGGTGTAAAAAAGAATCAAAAAAAGGATGTAATGGAAAATCAATTAAATGCATAACTCATGATCTGTGGGATGATCTTGAAACACATATAAACAATTTTTTTGAAAAAAATACATTAAAAGACATAATTTACAGAATAAAAAATAAACAACAGAAAGAAATTAATTAATGAAACAACAAGAATTAGAAAAAGCAAAAGAATATAAATACGGTTTCACAACAGATATTGAAAGTATAAGAGCACCAAAAGGGCTTAATGAAGATATTATTAAATTTATATCAGAAATAAAAAAAGAACCTAAATGGATGTTAGATTGGAGACTTAAAGCATTCAGTAGACTTAAAAATATGAAAGAACCAAATTGGCAAAAACCAAAATATCCTAAAATTAATTATCAAGATTTATATTATTATTCAGCTCCCAAAAGTTCAAATGAAAAACCTAAAAGTCTAGATGATGTAGATCCAAAATTAATTGAAACATATAAAAAACTAGGAATACCTTTAAAAGAACAAGAAAAGTTAGCTGGTGTTGCTGTTGATGCTGTTTTTGATTCAGTTTCTGTTGCTACGACTTTTAAAGATAAATTAACGGAAAAAGGAATAATTTTTTGTCCTATATCTGAAGCTATACAGAAACATCCAGAGCTGGTAAAAAAATATCTTGGTTCTGTAATTCCGATCACAGATCATTATTTTGCTACACTTAATTCAGCCGTCTTTACAGATGGTTCATTTGTTTATATTCCAAAAAATGTAAGATGCCCAATGGAGCTTTCTACATATTTTAGAATAAATGCATCTGAAACTGGTCAATTTGAAAGAACTTTAATTATTGCAGATGAAGGAAGTTATGTTAGTTATTTAGAGGGTTGCACAGCTCCTATGAGAGATGAAAATCAACTTCATGCTGCAAATGTTGAATTAATAGCTTTAGATGATGCTGAAATAAAATATTCTACTGTACAGAACTGGTATCCTGGCGACGAAAATGGAAAAGGTGGAATTTATAATTTTGTAACTAAAAGAGGTGCCTGTCGTGGAAAAAATTCAAAAATTTCCTGGACACAAGTAGAAACAGGATCCGCTATTACCTGGAAATACCCTAGCTGCATTTTGCAAGGAGATAATTCAGTAGGTGAGTTTTATTCAATAGCTATAACAAATAATCATCAAAAGGCTGATACTGGCACGAAAATGATACATTTAGGAAAAAATACAAAAAGTAAAATTATCTCAAAAGGAATATCAGCTGGCAAAGCAGATAATACTTATAGAGGCTTGGTAGATATTAATAAAAAAGCACTAAATTCTAGAAACTATACACAATGCGATTCCTTACTGATGGGAAATAAATGTGGAGCTCATACAATACCATATATTAAAAATAAAAATTCTTCGTCAATTGTAGAACATGAAGCTACGACCTCTAAAATAAATGAAGAACAATTATATTATTGTAATCAAAGAGGTTTAAACCAAGAGGAAGCTGTAGGTTTAATTGTTAATGGTTTTTGCAAGGAAGTATTACAGCAATTACCAATGGAATTTGCTGTAGAAGCCCAAAAACTAGTTGGTATTAGCTTAGAAGGTAGTGTTGGATAATGTTAGAAATTAAAAATTTAAAAGCTTCAATAAATAACAAAACAATTTTAAAGGGCTTATCGTTAAGCATTAAACCAGGAGAATTGCATGCAATAATGGGTCCAAACGGCTCAGGAAAAAGCACTTTAGCAAATGTACTGTCAGGAAAAGATGGCTATAATATTTCTGGAGAGCTTAATTTTAAAGGAGAAAGCCTCAAAGATGTTCCTGTTGAGAAAAGAGCACAAAAAGGAATTTTTTTAGCTTTTCAATACCCGCTAGAAATACCAGGGGTAAATACAAATAATTTTTTAAAGACCTCATTAAATTCTCTCCGAAAATCAAAAGGAGAAAAAGAATTAGATTCTCTAGCATTTTTAAAACTTGTTAAAGAGAAATCATCCGAGCTCGGAATTGATGAAAAAATTTTGTCAAGACAGCTAAATGTTGGTTTTTCAGGAGGAGAAAAGAAAAAAAATGAAATTTTACAGATGAAAATTTTAGATCCTAATCTTTCAATTTTAGATGAAACAGATTCAGGATTAGATATTGACGCTTTAAAAATTATTGCTAAAGGCGTTAATTCTTCAAGAGACAGTAAAAAATCTTTTTTAGTAATAACTCACTATCAAAGATTACTTGATTATATAAAACCTGATTTTGTCCACGTATTATCCGATGGAAAAATTATCAAAACTGGATGTGGAGAATTAGCAGAAGAATTAGAAAAAACAGGATACAAAAAACTAAATTAAAATAATGCAAAACTTTGAAATCAATTCTACACAAATTGATAAAATAAAAAAAATGACCACAGAGGAAAAAAATTTTAGAATTAAAAATTTAGAATTTTTTAAAACAACCGGGTTTCCTAATAAAAGATTTGAAGATTGGAAATTTTCAGATTTTGAAAATATAGTCGGTAAAAATTTTGAAGAATTAAATGTTAAAGAAGTGTCATCTGATGTTAATAAAATAGATCTAATTAAAGATTTTGAACATAATTATATTTTGCTGGTAAACGGAAATTTACATTCCAGCAATTTTGAGCATGAGGATAAAACTAAAATTAAAATAAATTCTTACGAAAAAAACATTGACTATAAACCAAGCAAAAATCCTCTTATATGTTTAAACCATGCTTTAGCAGAAA
>CACLKK010000036.1 GCA_902607525.1 uncultured Pelagibacteraceae bacterium
TTTAAATTAGTTCCTAATAAATCATCTCTGCTCATTCCTGGTTTTCTAGGGACACCAGCTGTAATTATGATTACATCTGAATTTTTTATATCTTCATAATTACTAGTTCCTAGAAGATTAACATCAAAACCATCAACTGAGGTAGATTGAGCTATATCTAAAGCTTTACCTTTTGCAACGCCCTCTGATACATCAAAAAGAACAACATCTGCAAGTTCTTTAATGCTGATAAGATGGGCAAGTGTTCCGCCGATTTGACCAGCTCCTATTAAAGAAATTTTTTTTTTCATATAAGTTATTTTAATGTTGGCATTACAAAATCAGGATCAGTTTTTAGTCCAGTAGGCCATTTTGAAGTTATAGTTTTTAATTTTGTATAAAATCTAACACCCTCAGGTCCATGCATATGTTGATCTCCAAATAAGGATCTTTTCCAACCCCCGAAAGAATGATAAGCAACTGGCACTGGTATCGGTATGTTTATACCAACCATTCCAATTTTAATTTTACTAGCAAAAGTTCTTCCAACATCACCATCGCGAGTATATATACTTGTTCCGTTTCCAAACTCATGATCGTTTACCAAATTTACAGCAGATTCAAAGTCTTTTACTCTAACAACAGAAAGCACCGGTCCAAATATTTCTTCTTTGTAAATTCTCATTTTTTTTTCGACATTATCAAATAAACACCCGCCAATATAAAATCCTTTTTCATAGCCTTGTAGTTTTATGTTTCTTCCATCCACAACAAGCTTTGCACCTTCTTTTACTCCAAGGTCAACATAGCCTCTAACTTTTTCTAAATGTTCTTTTGTAACTAATGGTCCCATTTCTGAATTTTTATCCAGACCAGGGCCTACTTTTAAAGATTCAACTTTTTTAGCAAGTTTATTTACAAGCTCATTTCCAACTTTACCAACTGCTACGGCAACTGACTGGGCCATACATCTTTCGCCGGCAGACCCATATGCTGCACCCATTAAGCCATTAACTGCTTGATCAAGATCGCAATCTGGCATTACAACACAATGATTTTTTGCTCCACCTAAAGCTTGAACTCGTTTTTCATTTTTAGCAGCATTTTCATAAATATATTTTGCAACTGGTGTAGATCCAACAAAGCTTATAGCTACTACATCTTTATTTGTTAATAATGCATCAACTGCCTCTTTATCTCCGTTCACAACATTAAAAACTCCATCAGGTAATCCAGCTTCTTTAAACAATTGTGCTAGTTTGATTGAGCAAGAAGGATCTTTTTCTGAAGGCTTTAACACAAATGTATTTCCACAAGCTATAGCAATTGGGAACATCCACATTGGAACCATCGCTGGAAAGTTAAAGGGCGTGATTCCTGCACAAACTCCTAAGGGTTGTCTGATAGACCAGCTATCAACATCAGTTCCAACATTTTCAGTAAATTCTCCTTTAAGGAGATGAGGTATCCCACATGCAAACTCAACAACTTCTAAACCTCTTGTTAATGAACCCTTGGCATCTTCATAAACCTTTCCATGTTCTAAAACTATAAGTTTTGTTAATTCGTCTGAATTTTTTTCTATTAATTCTTTAAATTTAAATATAACTCTTGCTCTCTGTGCGGGTGGCTTTTTGGACCATTCTACAAATGCTTTTTTTGCTTTTTCGACTGCTAAGTTTAAATCAGTTTTAGAAGCCAAGTTAACTTCAGCAATTTGTTCACCCGTAGCTGGATTAAATACCTTGGACGTTTTTTTCGAAGATCCTTTGGTTATTTTCCCATCTATAAAATGTTCAATTAAATTCATTTCTATTTAAAATGATTTAATTAAGCTTCTAGCTTGTTGCAAGCATTTTTTTAATTGAACCTATGGCCTTTGCTGGATTTAAGCCTTTTGGGCACGAACTTGTGCAGTTCATTATAGTATGACACCTATATAATTTGAGTTTGTCAGCTACCATTTTTAATCTTTCCTTTTTTTCTTCATCTCTGCTATCGGAAATCCAACGATAGGCTTGAAGCAAAACAGCTGGACCTAAATAGCTTTCTCCGTTCCACCAATAGCTTGGACAAGAAGTTGAGCAACAAGCACACATAATACATTCGTATAAGCCATCAAGTTTTTCTCTATTTTCTTTAGATTGGCTAATTTCATTTTTTTTTGTTGTAGATTTTTTAAACTTTAACCAAGGTTCTATTGATTCATATTGTTTGTATAAAGTACTTAAGTCAGCTACCAAATCTTTTACAACTTTTAGATGAGGCAAAGGAAAAATGCGTAAATCTCCCTTTATATCTTTATGAGATTTCATACATGATAAAGTATTAATCCCATCAACATTCATTGCGCAAGATCCGCACACGCCATGAGCGCAAGATCTTCTAAATGTTAATGTTGAATCTATTTCATTTTTAATTTTATTTAAAATATCTAAAACTTTATTTCCACATGAATTTAAATCTACCTCAAAAGTATCTTCTCTTGGATTTTCATTTTTTGTGGGATCCCATCTATAAACATGAACTATTTTTAAATTTGAAGATCCAGTTTTATCCTTAAAATATTTCCCTTTTAAAATTTTAGAATTTTTAGGGAGATTAAATTGTACCATTAATAAACTCTCTCTTTTGGTGGAAAAGTTTGAACATCATTAGTCAAGGTTGATAGGTTAACTGCACGATAATTAATTTTAACTTCTTTTCCATCGTGCCAACTTAAAGTATGTTTCATATAATTTTCATCATCTCTCTTAGGAAAATCTTCTCTTGCGTGTGCTCCCCGACTTTCTTTTCTATGGAATGCAGACTCCATTGTAGTAATTGCTTGACGAATCAAATTATCAAATTCCAATGTTTCCATTAAATCAGTATTAAAAACTAAAGACTTATCTTTTACACATATAGAATCCATTCCGACTAAAGGTTTTTTAATTTCTTTAGTTCCTTCCTTTAATGTTTTCTCTGTCCTAAATACTGCACATTTTGATTGCATTGTTTTTTGCATTGATAGCCTCAATTCGGATGTTTTATTAGATCCATTTCCGTTTCTTAATTTATCAAATCTATTAAGAGATTTATCTGTTTCATTTTTAGAAATTTCTTCATGAGGAGAATTAGGTTTTACAATTTCTGTAGCTCTTCTGGCTGCTGCTTTACCAAAAACTACTAGATCAATTAATGAATTTGAACCAAGTCTATTTGCACCGTGTACTGAAACACATGCAGCTTCTCCTATTGCCATTAATCCAGGTACTGTTTTATCGCTACCATTGGAAGTTAAAACTTCTGCTTTATAATTGGTTGGTATTCCTCCCATGTTATAATGTACGGTGGGCACAACAGGTATTGCTTCCTTTGTTACATCTCTATGAACAAAAGTTTCCACTGATTCTGAAATACCAGGTAAACGGTTTTCTATAATTTTTGGATCTATATGATCAATATGTAAATGCAAATGATCTTTATTTTCTCCTATTCCTCTACCTTCATTAATTTCTATAGCCATTGATCTGCTTACAACATCTCTTGATGCAAGATCTTTAGCAGTAGGAGCATATTTTTCCATAAAACGCTCACCTTTAGAATTTAGTAAGAATCCTCCTTCACCTCTAACAGCTTCTGAAATTAAACAACCAATTCCATAAAGACCGGTCGGATGAAACTGAACAAACTCCATGTCTTGTAATGGCAATCCCGCTCGTAAAACCATACCGTTCCCATCTCCTGTACATGTATGTGCAGCAGTAGCAGAATAATAAATTTTGCCATAACCCCCTGTAGCTAAAATAGTAATATGTGATCTGAATCGATGAATTGTTCCATCATTTAAATTCCATGCAAGAACACCTTTACATTCACCATTTTTCATTAATAAA
>CACLKK010000037.1 GCA_902607525.1 uncultured Pelagibacteraceae bacterium
ACAGTATTGATATAACTATCATCAACGCTTCGAAGCAACATATCGCCGATGGGAATTAAGAATGTAACAAGTATAAAAAGTAAAAGTGGAGCGACTAAGAGAACTGCTCTTATTTTATTTCTTTTTTCAGCTTTTTGAAGACTTACTTTTAAAGGAATACCTTCGGTTGTTAAAATAGGTCCAGCGGTTGTTTCATTCATAATTTATCTCTTTAAACAAAAAAGGCGAGACTTTCATCTCGCCTTTTTCTAAATATTACGAATTATTAGTTACCCTTCCAAGCACCGAATCTTTCGCTAACTTCAGCGCCATTATCAGCCCACCAAACTGGGTCAGCTATAATAGCTCTCTTAAGTACTTTCGGATGAGTTGGCATGTGAGGTAAGATATCGATATTACCACCATCTTTTATGAACCAAGGTTCACCTTTTTTGATGATGTCAATACTAGATTTTCTCATAGGGCCGTATGGAATGTATTTAGCTTGATCAGCTAAAGCTTGCGCAGTTGAAGCGTGAGCCATAAACTCAAGTGCTTCAGCTTCATTTCCACCTTTGATAGCTACAAGATATTCTTGTTCAAGAACTGTAGCATCCCAAATGTATTCGAAGTCTTTACCTTCAGAAAGGATAGCAGCACCAATTCTACCGTTGTATGCTAATGACATAACAACTTCACCGCTTGATACTAGTTCAAGTGGTTTAGAACCAGCTGACCAGAATACAACGTGATCTTTAATTGTATCTAGTTTTGCAAATGCTCTGTCTATTCCTTCAGGCGTACTCATTACATCGTATACTTTGCTCGCTTTAACACCGTCAGCAACTAATGCCATTTCGATTAAAGCGTTTGCCCATGTATGTATTCCTCTTTTTCCAGGAAACTTTTTAACATTAAAGAAATCTTTAATGTTTTTTGGTTTTTTTCCAGGAAAAGCACTTTTGCTATAAAACGCTGTGTAAGCCCAGAAAATTTGTGGAACTACACAATCAGATACTGGCGCTACAACTAAATCGTTCAAAAATGAACTTTGGTCTACTTTTGCAAATAAACCTTCATCACAACCAGTAATCGCTTGGTCTGGAAGTACGTCTACGACATCCCAAGTTACGTTTCCAGCTTCTACTTGTGCTTTGATTTCTCCAAGACCACCGTTGTAGTTTTCAACAGTAACTCCAGAGCCTTTGCTCCAAGTATCTACGTAAGCCTTTTGTTGGCTCGCTGTATAAGCTCCGCCCCAAGATACGAACGTGATATCTGCATAAGCTGATGCAGTAAATACTATCGCGATCAATCCAAGGAAAGTAGCTTTAATTAATTTAAACATATTTTTCCCTCTTTTTGGTTAATTATACGTATAAGTCGCGAATTAAAACAAATTGAGAAAGTGATGTAAACTAGAAAAGTAAGAAAATTAAGCTAGATCTAGTGCCCTTGAATCAGTGGCTTTCCAAGAAAGTTTGACTGATGTGCCTTCTTTTAAGTTAGCACCTTTATAAGAATTTGGGACCTTAACGATAAATTGATCATTGCCGCAAACTTCAACCCTTGTTCGAATATGATCTCCTAAATAAATTAATTCTTTTACTTTTCCATTAAAAGAATTTTCAAAATTGCCCTCGGTAGAATTAATCTCAACTCTTTCTGGACGCAAAGAAACTGTCGAAGCATCTCCGACGGAATTAACATTTATTTTTAAAGAAGTAATGTCATCACCTTTTTCTGTGGTTACAACACAATTTTTCCCGTTGATAGATTTTACTTTTCCTCTAAGCTGGTTGTTCTCCCCAATAAAATTTGCAACAAATGCATTCTCAGGTTTTTCATATAAAACATCTGGTGATGATATCTGTTGAATTTTTCCATCATTAAATACAGCAATACGATTTGACATCGTAAGTGCTTCTGCTTGATCGTGAGTAACATAAACAACGGTAATCCCGATTCGCTCATGAATATGTTTAATTTCATATTGCATTTGTTCTCGAAGCTTTTTGTCCAAAGCGCCTAGAGGTTCATCCATTAAAACTAATCTAGGTTCAAAAACTAAAGATCTTGCTAAAGCAACACGTTGCTGTTGGCCACCTGATAATTGTAACGGCATACGATTTCCAAAATCTCCAAGCTCCACCATATCCAAAGTTTTTTTTACTTTTTCTTCAATCTCTGATTTATTTAATTTTCTAACTTCAAGCGGAAAAGCAAGATTTTCGTTTACTGTCAAATGAGGAAATAATGCATAGTTTTGAAACACCATTCCAATTCCTCTTTTGTTTGGAGGAATTTTATTAATAGCCTCACCTTCTAAATATATTTCTCCACCCGTAGGAGTTTCAAATCCAGCTAACATCATTAATGTCGTTGTTTTTCCAGAACCAGAAGGCCCTAGCATTGTAAGAAATTCTCCCTGCGGAATATCTACATTAAGATCTTTAACTACAAGTGTTTCTCCATCATAGCTTTTATCAACTTTATCAAATTTAACAAAAGTATCTGAGCTCCCCATAAGCACTGGATTAAAACAATTTTTAAAAACTATTTCAAGGTATTTATCCTTTAATGTACAAATCCCTTGATAAATTACAGAATAATTCTGAACCTTTTTCGGTCACTCTTATAGACTCGCTAGCTTCAACTCCCCAATCTCCGAATTGCATTACTGCAATCATGTGAAAAGTAACGTTGGGTTGTAAAAGAGTTTTGTCTCCTTTTGATATATTTAGTGTCTGCTCCCCCCAATCCGGAGGGTAACCAATGCCAATTGAGTATCCAGTTCTTGATTCTTTTTTTATCCCATATTTGTCTAAAACACCCCAAAATTTTTGAGCAACATCATCAGCTGTATTGCCAGGTTTAGTAACCGAAATTCCAGCATCTAATGCTTCGTTGGTTGCTTTCATCGTATCTATTTTTTTTTGATTCTTTTCTCCTAAGAGCACTGTTCTAGCCATAGGACAATGATATCTTTTATGGACTCCCGATATTTCAATAATAGTTGCTTCTCCTTTAACAAACTTATCTTCTGTAGCTGTTAAATGCGAAGCGGAAGTTCCTTTTCCAGTAGGTAGTAAAGTGGCGATACTAGCATAATCTCCTCCGAATTCTGGTGTTCCTTTAAACAAAGTTTTTTGAATCTCTCCAACTACATCACATTGTCTAACACCAGGATTAATGCTTTCAAAAGCTGTCTTCATTCCTTTTTCAGTTATACGTGCTGCCGATTGCATTAACTTTATTTCAGATTCTGATTTAACAACTCTTACCCAATTTACCAAACGCTCTGCATCTTTAATTTTTGAATTTGGTAAGCCTTTTTTTATTGTCTCATAACAAAATGCTGTAAAATAATGGCTGTCCATTTCAAGACCGATGTTGGATTTGTCCCATTTCCTTTTCTTAATTATTTCCACTAAATATTGGTAAGGATGCAATGGCCACGTATGAATATATTTTTCATCATAGGCAATAATATTTTTATGCTCAATATAAGTTTTTATATAGCCTCCTCCAGCGTCTTGTGCTCTTAGGAAACAAATTGGTTCATCTTCATTAATATGAACCAAAACACATTGTGCATAATAAAAAGACCACGCATCATAACCCGTTAAATAGTTCATATTAGATGGATCGTGAGAAATTAATAAATCAATACCTTGTTTTTGCATTGAGTCTTTAACTTTTTTTAATCTTTCTTTGTATTCTTTTTTTTCAAAAAGCATTTTATTTCCTTAAAAGTTTTCCATATCCTTCTACTGGAGATTTGTAACCAACTGATCTTATTGTGTCCCAAATTAAAGTTTGGTTACTGGATAGAACTAATTTTTTTACTTTTTTTTCAACTTCTTCAAGAA
>CACLKK010000038.1 GCA_902607525.1 uncultured Pelagibacteraceae bacterium
ATTAATAAAAACAATCAAAAAATATAAAATGTATGTAGGTACGAACTATATGCTAGGATTTCCCGACGAATCTAGAAAAGAAATAGAACACACAGTAAAATTTGCAAAAAAAATGAAAGATTATGGTTTAGATCATTCAAATTTTTACTTAGTCATGCCTGTTCCTGGAACTCCTATATTTGATTATTGTATTAAAAATAAACATCTTCCATTGGATTATAACCCTGATAGGTTTCAGTGGACAAAAGCAAACTTAAAAAATACAGAAGTTCCTCCACAAGAATTAGAAAAAATAAGGGACTATGCATGGGATGCTTGCAATAGTGAAGAGTTTAAAAATTTAAGAAGAAGTTGGGTAGTTGGTAAATAAAAGTTATTCTATTTTATATCTTTTCTAATATCATAAAATACTATTGGCATTGTTTTTACCTTAGCATTTTTATTAAACCAGTAAGGCATAAATCTTTCAGCTAAAAATGTATAAATTCTTACTTTTCCAAATCCTTTTAGATCTTTAAAACCAAAAATTTTTTCACAACGTTCAAGCCATGGAAAAAGATTTGAATAATATTCTTTAAGCAAACTTTTTGATTTACAAATAAACATGTTGTGTGGATTAAAAGATACATTAGAATTTACATAGTCATTAAAATCTTTTTTATTCTCATCATTAAGTAAATCGATAGCTTTATTTAGATTGTTATAACCATGCATTAAATCAAAATGAAATTTAATATTTCTTTTATTTTTACTCAGTAAATAAGATGGATTTTTAACTATAATCTTAAATCCTTTTTTTAAAAATTTCATTATTTTGAACTGATTTATAAAATGTAGATCTCCCAAAATTACATCAAAATTTTTATAAGATTCGGGTATTTCATTTAATACGAGAGGATTTAATTCTTCTATGGCTTTTGGAAACAGGTTATTTTTTTGAACACTCCAAAATTTTCTATATTGGCAGAAACCAAACCATCCATCTTCCACCTCTTTTAAATCTATATAATTTTTCCATAACCAATAATGGAATGTATATTCTCCATAATTTTTATTTTTTTCAGAAATGCTTATACCTGATTTATCAGTAAACCATTCGTTAAGATTATGAATTTTTTTTTCACCTAATCCAACAGGAATATACCCCAATTGTTTAATAAATTCTTTATGAGTTGGTTCCAAAGTTAAACAAAACATTTTTAAATTATTCATATAATTTTAACCTTCTAATATTTTTTTTAGTCTATCCAGAGGAACATGAATACTACCTTGCTGAGTAGGAAAATCAAATTTGCGAATTTCTTTAGATTTTGCTTCTATAGAATAATAATTTAATTTATTTTTTCTTGCTAAGTTTTTAATGGCGTCACCAGCAGTTAGACTTTTAAGTTCAATAACTTTAGTTCCTGGATTGCAAAAAGATATATTTGCAAAGCCTCCCCCATGCAAACCAACTACGCATTTTGCATTATTAAATAAATCAACCTGTTCATTAAAATTCATTTTATGAAGTTTGGCTATTATAAAATTATTATCTCTTAAATATTTCTTAATTTCTGTCTCATTTTCCATTGATCTTTCGAAAGGATAATTTGAATTTTCATCATTCCTATCTATATAGATTTTATTATTATTATTATTTAACTTTTTTAAATCTAAAAAACTATTCTTTAGCCACAAAATAATCCAATCAGGAGTATTTGAGATATCTCTAGTGGCGTTTCCAGTAATTACTACAGGATGATCTGTAATTATCAGCTCTTTTGCTTTTATATGTCTAAATTCTTTACTTGAAATTCTTTTGTGATTGGGAATATTCAAAAAATCTAAAGTTTCTTGCTGAAATTTTTTTTCAAGATTAGGTAATAGAAAAAAATCTATTTTGTTAAGTTCTAAGAATTTATTACAAAGTGCAAATCTAGGCAAAACATCGTGTAGCCAATGCCAATAATTATTATTTCCACCTCCTCCAGTTAATAAAGATAAAACAGTACCGTTTAATTTTTTTAACTTTCTAGGTGTACCTTTCTCAAATACAATATTATCGCTAATCTTTGAAAATTGCACTGTGGATTCTGGTCCATCACGTAACTGAAATGAAGGACCCTCAATTATTTTATTATCGAGTATAGCTGCAGTATCATGTATGCGATCTGTATACATCCTTCCATTCGAAATTATATAAACTCTATAGTTAATATTTTTTTCTATTTTTGCTATTTTAACTTTAATTCTATTATCGCTATCACTCTTTATAGAGCTGTCTATACTTCCATATATTTTTAAAAAAAAACTATATGATATTTTTTTAAATATTTTTTGTAGATATTTTTTAATCACTATATAACCAAAATGGTAGCGGGAAGTGGAGTCGAACCACTGACCTCGGGCTTATGAGTCCCGCGCTCTAACCAACTGAGCTATCCCGCCAGCAATATTTATTGATTTATAATACTTTTGAAATTTGTTTCAATCATGATTTCTCATAAAATCAATCTAATATGGATTTTTTATAAGAAAACAAATAAAAGTTAAAATGTATGATTAATTTAGATATTTATTGCATGTCTGTAGAATATTTTAGAATTCTTGACAAGCTTCCGTCTTATATAAAGCCACTAGGTTTAGGAAATAATATTTTCCCTAAGCATTGGTTAATTGAAAAGAATGGTGAAAATATTTCTGATCTTAATAAACATTATGGTGAAGCAAGTGGATTTTATTGGATGTGGAAAAATAAATTAAAGAATAAAAATGAAGATGATTGGGTAGGTTCATGTCAACATAGAAGGTTGTGGCTTAATAACCTATATGATCAAAAACAAAAGTTTTCTCTAAATAGTTTATATTCAAACCTGTTAAGTCCTGATAATCAAATTTTTTTAAATTGCGACTCTGTTCTTTTGCAGCCCACTGTTTTAAAAAACGAATCTATTTTACAACAATTCAATAAAGTTTATGGGAAAAATATAATGGAAAACTGTATAAATTTTTTAGAAAAAAAAGATTCTGAAGAATTTAAAAATTATCTTAATGGTAATAGATTCAGCATTTGCAATATGTTTATAACGAAAGTACATTATTTTAAAAATTATTGTGAAATATTATTTCCATGGTTAAATAAATGTCTCGATTATTGTGTAAAAAATAATCTTTGTAAAAATGAAAACATTAGATTGCCAATTTTTCTAGCGGAAAGGTTTACATCTTACTGGTTTACCAAAAATACAAATACAAAACATTTGTCTTTTGCAAGATTGGGCAAATTTTTACTTTCTAATAAAGTTAATAAGTTTATTAACCCAGCAAAAATACCTTTTACTTTTAGAATGTATCCTACGATACATGACTACTAGTAATAAAAAATATTTTATACTATTGTTAATATGATGAAAATTTATTATGGAAAAGCTGTTTATGACAACAAGGAAATAAAAGCTGTTGTTGATGTACTAAAAAGAAAATCTTTGAATTTAATTGATGGCCCTTCTGTTAAAGAATTAGAAAAAAAAATATCTAATCTTTTCGGAAAAAAATACGGATTAATGGTAAATTCAGGCTCCTCTGCAAATTTGTTAGCTTTATCTTCATTTAATTTTAAAAAAGGTTCTGAAATAATCACTCCTTCTTTAACTTTTTCCACAACGGTTTCTCCAATATACCAATTAGGATATGTCGCTCATTTTATTGACGCTGAAGAAAATAAGTTTCTAGGAAATTTAAAACACATTGAAAAATGTATTAATAAAAAAACTGTAGCTATTATGCTGCCGAATCTTTTAGGAAATATTTTAGATTGGAAAAAAATATA
>CACLKK010000039.1 GCA_902607525.1 uncultured Pelagibacteraceae bacterium
TCAAACCAATTTGATTTAGGTTATGAATTTAAAGATTAATACTAATCCGCAACATAAACTGATATTCCTCTTTTATTAAGGTCTATATCAAATTTTTTATGTAACGGTGGGAATGCTCTTTGCTGACAATCCATTCGATCACATGTTCTACAATTTACACCAATTGGAGTTTCTATTTTCTTATCAGTTAAATTTAAGGAGTCAGCATAAACAAAGTCTTTTGCATATTTAACCTGGCAACCTAGGCCAATTGATAATAAAGTTTTTTCCATTCCATGTTTTCCAATTCCTTTTTCAACAGTTCGTGCAATACATACATATTTTTCACCATTAGACATTTTTGATACAGCTGCATTTATTTTTCCAGGCATTGTAAAAGCCTTGTAAATATTCCACCTTGGACACGCTCCGCCGTAACGTGGTATTTCTATACCAGATAAAGAAAATCTTTTAGAAATATTTCCAGCAACATCGGCACGGAGCATATGAAAGGGTATACCTTTCATTTTGGGGTTTTGTAAACATGTAAGCCTATGCGCTACTTGTTCAAATGAAACGGCAAAAGTGTTTTGTAAAAGCTCAACATCATATCTCTGTTTAATGCACTCTTCATAAAAAGGTCTGTAAGGCATTATTATTGCAGCACCAACGTAATTAAGCAAAGCAACTTTTGATAATTTTTTTGATTCTTGGCTAGGAAAAGAAAAAGTATCTAAATATTTATCTACAATATCAGAGGCCTCTAATTGAGCGACATGTGCGCCTGCATATAATTTTTTAGTTTCAAGATTTAAATAGTCGGATACAAGAAAAATTTTCTTAATCTCATCATATTGCTTAGTAAACGGTTTGTTTTCATCTGGGACAAGATCTTTTACTTCTATTTTATGTTTATTTAATAAATATTCACATATTGATGAATAGCCAACTCGATTATTTGATTGAATTTTGTTAAACAAATTACTTGCAAACTCTTCTAATTCTGGAAAATAATTTTCATTCTCTTGTATAAAATCAGCAACAACTTCACCAGGAAATGAATTTTTTCGACTATCAATAAATTTGCCTGATATATTTTCTACTTTACTAACTATATCTTGATTTTTTTTCTTATAATTGTCTCCAAGCTTTATTAATGCTTTTGCAATTAAAGGATTAGTGTTAACTAATTGTTTTACATCAAAATTTGTTATATCTAAATTTTCAAATAAATTATCACCAAGCAAATCCATTAAATTTTGATATAGGCTTGTATCTGTTTTTTTTGATATATCCGATATGTTAACATTCAACTCGTCTGCTATTTTTAATAACAAATCTACATTTATTTTACGTTTACCGCTCTCCATTAAGTTAAGATAAGTTGGTGATATAAATAGTTTTTTTGATAAACCAGCTTGGGTAATTCCAAGTTTTTTCCTTTTAGCCTTAATTTTATGGCCTATTTGCAGGTCTATTTGATTCATATTTACAACATTTACATTTAATGAATTATTTATTTACAAGTATTTACAAGTAAAATCAACAAAAATATTGCATATTTAATAATTTGTAAATATAGTAAATATTATGAACAGTTTAGCAGATCCGAAAGACCCAAAAAACAATCAATTCTTAGAAAAAGGATTGTACGTAAATGATGATGACCAAGACTGGGGAAGTGCTGGAATGAACGACGTTCAGGAAGATTCAGAATAAAATCAAAAAGTTTATTCAAAAAAATCTATGAGTTCGAAAATTAAATCTGGAAATGTGTCTTTTGATCTTAAAAGGTTTTCAGGAATAAAAAGAGATTATACAAAAGAAGATGTAGAAAGACTTAAAGGAACGTTTAATATTGAATATACTCTCTGCAAATCACAATCAGAAAAGCTTTGGAATTTATTAAATACAGAAAATTATGTTAACACGTTAGGATCTCTTTCTGGAAATCAAGCGGTCCAACATGCCAAAGCTGGATTGAAAGCAATTTATTTGAGTGGATGGCAAGTAGCAGCTGATGCTAATAGTGCAGGAGAAATGTATCCAGATCAAAGCTTATATCCTTACGATAGCGCTCCAAAGTTGGTTGAAGCAATGAATAATGCTTTAGTGAGAGCTGATCAAATTCAATATATGGAAGTTATCGAGGGAAAAATTAATCAAAATAATAAAATAGATTACAAAATGCCCATCATAGCTGATGGTGAAGCTGGATTTGGTGGACCTTTAAATGTATTTGAATTAACAAAAAAATTTATAAAAGCAGGTGCAGCTGGTGTGCATTTTGAAGATCAGCTTGCCTCAGAAAAAAAATGTGGTCATATGGGAGGAAAGGTTTTGGTTCCAACCCAAACTATGATTAAAAATTTAAAATCTGCTAGACTTGCTGCTGATATTATGGGAGTTCCTTTAATTATTTTAGCAAGAACTGATGCAAACGCTGCAAAACTAATTACTAATGATTTCGATAAAAATGATAAACCATTTTTAACAGGAAAAAGATCTCCCGAAGGATTTTATTATGTTAATGCAGGTTTAGATCAAGCTATTTCTAGAGGTTTAGCTTATGCTCCTTATAGTGATTTAATTTGGTGCGAAACAGCAAAACCAAATTTAGAAGAAGCAAGAAATTTTGCTACAGCAATTCATGCCAAGTTTCCTGGTAAATTATTAGCTTATAATTGTTCACCATCATTTAATTGGAAGAAAAATTTGTCAGATAAGGAAATTGAAATTTTTCAGAAAGAAATTGGTAATATGGGATATAAATTTCAATTCATCACTTTAGCAGGGTTTCATGCTCAAAATTATGCTATTTTTGATCTAGCCAAGAAGTACAAGCAGTATGGAATGGCAGCCTATTCAAGACTACAGCAAAAAGAATTTGATAGTGAAAAAGAAGGCTATACTGCTACAAAACATCAAAGAGAAGTTGGTACTTCATATTTTGATGCAGTATCCAATACAATTTCTTCTGGAGAGAGTTCAACTACTGCAATGAAAGACTCTACAGAAACAGACCAATTCTAACTAAAATCTAAGTCCTTTATCCGCAATATTAAAAAAAATATTTTTTGCAAAATTATTTTTATTTAAAATTTTTAAAATATCATTTCTAAATTTTTGATTTGAAAAAGAATTTTTTAGTACATTTGTTCCTACTGAAAAAATAAAATTTCTTGGTTTAGCCTC
>CACLKK010000040.1 GCA_902607525.1 uncultured Pelagibacteraceae bacterium
AAATTTCTTATTTTCTGAAAAACGTCTAAGAAATTTTCCCAATAAACACCAGCTTGTTATGCTGGTTATTGCACAAAAAAATGACACCATTATGACCACCAAGGAATGAAATAAATAATTTGGTCCAAGTTCAACAAAAAGAGAAATGCTTGTTATAGCTGCAAAAACACCCTTGGGATTAACAAACTGAAATATAAATGTATCATAAAATGTAACAGGGTTTTTAATTTTTTTTTCTTCAATCTGATTTTGAAATGAAATTTTATACGCTAGATAAATTAAAAATAAAGATCCAATAATTTTTATTATAGTTTTTAATATTGGATAAGTATTAAATATTACATTTAAGCCCGCAGCTGATAAAGTGATAAGAGCAGTATAGCCAAATGTAACTCCTAGAATTAATGGTAATGATTTTTTTATTCCAAAATTAAAACCTGAATAAGATCCAACTATATTGTTTGGTCCAGGAGTAAAAGCTGCAGCAATAGAAAAAAAAATTAGTGGTAATAAATTAGGATACATCGCAATGGTTTATGCTATTTCTAAACCATTTTCAACTTTTTGAGAAGGGTGTAGCAAAACTACTTTTCCATCTTTTTCAATCGCTCCTAAAATCAAAAATTCAGAAACTACTCCTGCTATATTTTTTTTAGGAAAGTTGCATACTCCTATAACTTGTTTTCCAACCAAATTTTGTTCATTGTAATAATGAGTAATTTGAGCAGAAGATTTTTTAACACCAGTTTTGTCTCCAAAATCAACTTCGACAACTAATGAAGGTTTTCTAGCTTTTTCGTTTTTTGAAACCTTTAATACTGTGCCGACTTTAATCTCTACTTTGTTATAATCTTCGTATGTTATTTCTTGTTTCATAATAATGATGTATAATATTTTTTTATTTAAATGGCTACGCAAAAGAACATTATTGATGAAGCATTTCCTGAAACTTTAAAGATTTTATCAGAGTTAATAAAATTTCAGACTGTATCGGGTACCTCTAATGTAAAATTAATTGAATATTGTGAAAAAAAATTAGGTAAACTTGGTGCCATATCTTTTAAAACTTTTGATGAAGCAAAACAGAGGGTTAATTTATTTTCAACAATTTCTGGAAAACAAAAACTAAATGGAGGCGGCATCATTTTATCAGGTCATACTGATGTTGTTCCGGCTTCTGGTAAAGGTTGGTCTTCCGACCCGTTCGTAGCTACTGAAAAAGATAGTAAGATTTTTGGCAGAGGATCTTGTGACATGAAGGGATTCATAGCGTGTAGTTTAGCTTTGGCACCTTATTTTGCATCTGAAAATTTAAAAAAACCAATTCACTTTTCTTTTACATATGACGAAGAAACAGCATGCCAAGGCGCACCAATAATGATTAAGGAGCTTAAAAAACGTAATATTAATTGTTCAGTTTGTATAGTTGGAGAACCAACTAATATGAAAGCTATTCAAGCGCATAAAGGTTGTTATGAATACTCAACTCACTTTACTGGTTTAGCAGGTCATGGATCTGCGCCTGATAAAGGTGTTAACGCCATAGAATACGCAACAAGATTTATAAACAAACTTATGGAACTAAGAGAGGAGCTAAAAAAAAGAGAACCAAAAAATTCTGTTTTTATTCCTCCTTATACAACTTTACAAATTGGAAGAATAAAAGGTGGATTAGCAAGAAATGTTATTGCTGATCAATGTTCGGTTGATTGGGAGCTTAGACCGGTAGTGCCAGAAGATGGAGTATTCGTTAACAAAAATATGGATGCTTATGTAAAAGATGTTTTGTTGCCAGAAATGAAAAAGGTTTATCCCAAAGCAGATATTAAAAAAGAAATTATTGGTGAAATTATTGGTTTTAATAAAGAAGAAAAATCAGAAGCTATAAATCTTGTTTGTAACTTGACGGGTGACAATTCTCGTGATGTTGTATCTTTTGGTACTGAGGCAGGTTTATTTCAAGAAATCGGAATTAGCACTGTTGTTTGTGGACCAGGATCTATAGAGCAAGCACATAAAATTGATGAGTATGTAAGTTTTGATCAGTTAAAACGTTGCCTAAAAATGCTTATTGATCTTAAAGAGCAGATATCAAATTAAATTCAACTTTTCGCAAATAAATTTGTTAACTCATAAACAATTGTAGCAGCTGCTAAAGAAGTAACTTCAGCGTGATCATAAGCTGGCGCAACTTCTACAACATCAGCTGATATTAAATTTAAACCTGACAAACCTCTAATAACATTTACAATTTCTCTTGTTGTCATTCCTGCAACTTCAGGGGTACCTGTGCCTGGAGCAAAAGCAGGATCAAGAACATCAATATCAATTGATAGATACAACGGATTATTTCCAACTCTATCTCTTATTCTTTTTACAATTTTATCAATTCCTTGTGTTTGAAATTCATCGCAATGAATAATTTTAAAACCAAATTCTGCATCATTTTTTAAATCTTCTGTGCTGTATAATGGTCCACGGATACCAACATGCATTGATGCATTATCTAAAAATAAATTTTCTTCTCTCGCTCTTCTAAAAGGTGTTCCGTGAGTGTAAGGGGCCCCAAAATAAGTGTCCCAAGTATCAAGATGTGCATCAAAATGAACTAGTGCAACAGGCCCTTTATTTATTTTATTAACAGCTTTTAGCAAAGGAAATGCAATTGTATGGTCGCCACCCATGCTAATTATTCCACCAACTTTATTTAATAAATCAAAAGCTCCTTTTTCTATTTGTTGAATTGCTTCATTGATATTAAATGGATTGCAAACAATATCTCCGGCATCAGCTACTTGTTGTACTTTGAATGGCTCAATATCATAATTTGGATGATAGTTAGTTCTGAGATGTCTTGAAGCTTGTCTGATACTTTGTGGACCAAATCTTGCTCCTGGTCTGTAACTAGTTCCTGCATCAAAAGGTATTCCTACAATTGCAACATCACAACTTTTGACATCTCTCATTTCTGGTAATCTTGCGAATGTAGATGGACCAGCAAATCTTGGAACTTTAGTCCCGCTTACCGGTTGAATTGGATTTTTGTTTTTTTCCTTTTTTTTCATAATTTAATCATTATCAGTTAATCCGGCTCCTGCAGCTTTTGTTTTTGAACTTTCAGATTCATCTACA
>CACLKK010000041.1 GCA_902607525.1 uncultured Pelagibacteraceae bacterium
AAACTGAGGAAATTAATCCAAGTATTTTTTCTAAAATATTTAGCAATTTAAAGACTAAAGAAAAATATGACTTTTCAAATTTTGAACTTGAAATATCAACTTTATGTAGGAGATGTAACTAATGAAAAAAATAAGTTTTTTAACTGTGATTATGTCTATTTTTGGAGTCACTTATGTTTACGCTGCAGAAGGACACTCACACGAATTACCAGAATTTCTTCATTTTATGGAAGAATTAATAGAAGAACATAGCATATTAAGAGGTTTTGTTTTTGGTGTCATACATACAACAATACCATTAGTCGGTTTTTATACAGGTTGGAGCATAAACCGTTTATTAAAAATAATATCTAATGGCGCAATTGCCGGAATAATCGGAATTGTTATAGCTCATGTCATTGCAGATTTTATAGCAGCTTTAGCAGATCCTGATTTAAAAAGTGCAGCTTATGGAATCGTTCTTGGTGGGTTAGTACCTTTATTAGCTGTACCGTTTTTAGAAAAATATGTTACTAAAAGTAGATATCATACAGTAGTAGGGGATCACGAAGACCTAAAAAAGGATTTAAAGAAAAAACACAAATAACCTAAATATTTTATAGTTGAGTATTTAGCACAACGGGTTTAAATAAGTATGGGGCGCCCTTAGCTCAGCTGGATAGAGCATCGGTTTTCTAAACCGAGGGTCGGAGGTTCGAATCCTCCAGGGCGCGCCAATATAAGACTTATATAAGTTGCAATAATCATTATTTTGTTAGTATATTTTTTTTTTCACTATATATAGGAAGAAAACTTCCAAGAAAAGTTTGATCAAACTGATTTAATAAATCATATTAGTTCCTACTTTAAGCTAAGAAGTTGAAAAACTTTTTTGCTTAATATTGTTAACAATAAAAAGAGGACAAACAATGAATCAAACACTAAAAAAAATGGTTTCTTTTTTAGCTGTATTTGCTTTTGTATTTGCGATCGGAACAGAAGTAATGGCTGCAAAGAAATCTAAAACTCTGAAAAACACTCAGAAAAAAGGTTTCGTAAGATGTGGTGTTTCTCAAGGTTTACCAGGATTTTCTAATGCTGATGCATCAGGAAACTGGACGGGTGTCGATGTTGATGTATGTAGAGCTGTTGCTGCTGCAGTACTAGGTGATGCGGGTAAAGTAAAATTTACTCCATTAAGTGCTAAAGAAAGATTTACAGCTTTGACTTCAGGAGAAATTGATATCCTATCAAGAAATACAACTTGGACACTTTCAAGAGACGCAGATATTGGTCTTACTTTCGTTGGAGTAAACTTCTACGATGGCCAAGGTTTCATGGTTAGAAAAAGTTCAGGAATTACATCCACTAGCCAATTCAAAAGTGGTATCTCAGCTTGTACTAACATTGGTACAACAACTGAGTTAAACATGAGAGACTTCTTTGACTCAAAAGGAATTTCTTATGAGCCAGTAGCTTTCGAAAAAGCTGATGAGGTTGTTGCTGCTTATGACGCTGGAAGATGCGACACATACACAACAGATAAATCAGGTTTAGCTGCTCAAAGAACTAAAATGAAAAACCCAGATGAACACATAGTATTACCAGAGACGATTTCAAAAGAACCATTAGGTCCTGTTGTACGTCAAGGTGACTCTGTTTGGGAAGATATAGTTCGTTGGTCGTTAAACGTAATGATCGAAGCTGAAGAATACGGCATTACTTCTGCAAACGCTGATTCAATGAAAACTAATGCTAATCCAGCTATTAAGAGATTAGTAGGAGCTGAAGGTGAATTAGGAGCTGCATTTGGTTTAGATAATGAGTGGAGCTTAAGAATTATTAAACAAGTTGGTAACTATGGTGAAAGCTATAAGAGAAACATAGCAGACCCTGGTATTCTACCTGACAGAGGTCCAAATGAATTATGGACTAAAGGCGGAATACTTTATGTACCACCTGCAAGATAATTTATAAAAAATAAAGATTAAAAAGGGCTAGATTTTTCTAGCCCTTTTTTTTTATTATTGTTATTGTCCCAATATGAATTTCAAAATTAAGAGAATTGTACCGCAAATAGTTACGCTACTAGTTGTAGTGTTAATCTTTGGATTTTTCACACTAAATGCGCAAGTTAATATGGATAATAGAGGTATTGAATTTGGTTATGGATTTTTATCTCAAGAGTCTTCATTTGATGTTCAATTTTCTTTAATTGAGTATGACGGGTCTCATTCTTATGCTAGAGCATACCTGGTAGGCTTATTAAACACTCTTTTAGTTGCTTTTATAGGAATTATAGTAGCAACAATTATTGGGGTAGTAGTTGGAGTAGCACGTTTATCACCAAATTTTTTAATTGAAAGATCAGCAGCTTTTTATGTAGAATTTTTTAGAAATATACCTTTATTGTTACAGATATTTTTTTGGTACTTTGCTGCTCTTAGGGCACTTCCTTTACCTCAGGATGCTGATGCTATATTTGGAGTTTTCTTCTTAACAATTAAAGGCTTATTTGTTCCTCGTTTTATATGGGAAAATTTAAATATATTTTTATATTCAATAATTGCTGCAATAATTTCTATTGTATTAATAAGAAATTATGCAAGAAAATTACAAGAAAATGAAGGTAAACAATTACCAGTTTTTTCTATGTCTGCAGGATTATTGATAATTCTTCCCCTGTTAACTTTTTTAATTGGAGGAGTTTCTTTAGATTTTGAAATACCTGTTTTAGAACAAATAGCGACAACATCATTTATATATAATGGTGGATTAGGACTGCCACCTGAACTTATAGCTTTAACGCTTGCATTAGCATTATATACTGCCACTTTTATAGCTGAATGCGTAAGGGCAGGAATTCAAGGAATTAGTAAAGGTCAAAAAGAAGCTGCAGCATCTATTGGGTTAACACCTAATCAAATTTTAAAATTAGTAATAATGCCTCAAGCATTAAGAATAATTATTCCACCTACGACAAATCAATATCTAAATTTAACTAAAAATTCATCATTAGCGGCCGCAATAGCTTATCCAGACTTGGTATTAGTATTTGCGGGAACCGCTTTAATGCAGACTGGCAGAGCAAT
>CACLKK010000042.1 GCA_902607525.1 uncultured Pelagibacteraceae bacterium
AAAATTTTTTCATTTAAAATTTTCCTATTTTTTTAGCATCTTTATAAAAAATTTTTGACAACTCTTCATTTGCTTTATTCTTGAATATCATGTCATTTTTATTCATTAATTCAATTGGTCTTTTTGCGTGTTCATGATATTTAAATGTATCTTTTCCTCTCGCTTGCTGCACAAAAATCTTCCCTAGTACTTGATCAACATTCGCTCCTATATAGCTTTGAATAACAAACCCAATTCTTCTTTGATTACTTTTATTCGGTCCTGACCCATGAACAATCATTGGGTGATGAAGAGATAATTGGCCAGCTTTAAGTATGTTGGGTGTAGTTTTTTCAATTGGAACATCTTGAACCGTTTGGCCGCGTGTTAATAAATTATTTTTATCATATGTATCTTTATGATCTTTAATTTTTTCTTTATGAGATCCCGACCACATTCTCATACAGCCATTTTCTTCATTAGCATCCGTAATAGCTAGCCAAGCTGTTACCCAATTATAGGGTTCAAAACCAATGTACTTTGCATCTTGATGCCAGCTTACAAAACCCTTTTTGTCTGGGTCTTTAATAAATAGCGTAGTTCCACCAACTAAAATATCTTTACCAATAATACTCTCTACAGCATCCAAAATTTTAGAATTATGACAGACTTGATCAAAAATGGGTGATATGTAATGAACATTATTTCTTCCTAAACCAATTAATTCATTGGGCCATTTCTTTTCAATGTATTCGATCTCTTTTTTAATTTCTGCTGCTTCTTCTAATGATAAAATATTTACAGGTGAAACAAATCCATTATCATTATAATCTTTCAGTTGTTTTCCATTTAAAGCACTCATTTTTCATATAATTTTTTAATTTTATTTCTAAATTCCTCGTCTACTGTAAACGAGCAGCCGCTTTGAGTATGTGTGCTAATGCCAGCTTTATGATATTCTTTTAAATGATCAAGAAACTCTTTTAGATTAACCTCTAGAGATTTTCCATTATCATCTTTTAAAATTGTTTTTTTCATTTACACGGACACATTATAAATTTATTTGGGCACATCACAGATGAAACAAAATTTCCTTTTGTTTCTTTTTGCAAAACTAACTCTGAAAGCCCATTTATAAAGCTTTCATCTATACCTAATGCTGGTACTCTTTTGTAAAAACTGCAACCGTTTTTTTCTGCTAATTTTTTATACTCTATATCTAATTCTACTAGGGTTTCCGAATGTTCTGAAACAAAAGCCACGGGGACTATGACAATTCCCTTTTTTTCTTTGGAATATTTTATAATTATGTCATCTGTAGATGGTCCAATCCATTTAAGAGGGCCTACACGACTTTGGTAGCTTATTATATGGTCCGGGTTTTCATTCTTTAATTTTGACATTATTCCTTCAACAGTTCTCTCTACCTGCCACTGATAAGGATCACCTTTTTTAATTTTAATTTCAGGCAAACCGTGAGCAGAAAAAAGTAGCTTAAAATCTTTAATTTCTAAATTTTTTATTGTTTTTTTAATGAGATTAGCATGTGAATGCAAAAAATTATTTTCTGTTGGATAGCAACAAATGATTTTAGTTTTAACTTTATAATTTTCTTTTTTACATAAATCGTTCCACTCTTTAATGGAAGATCCAGAAGTTGAAGCTGAATATTGAGGATATAAAGGTAAAAGAACTATTTCCTCAGGACCATATTCTTTAACTTTTTTTATTACATCGGTAGCTCGTGGGTGCCAACAGCGCATAATAACAAAACATTTATAATCTCCTTTGCGTAGTAAGCTATTTTCTAAACTTTTTGCTTGCTGTTGTGTTAATTCAAGAATTGGTGACTTGTTTCCAATTTCTTTATAAATATTTTTTGCAATTGGTGCTCTTCTTTTTGAAATAAATTTTGCTAACGGATATCTAAAAAAAGAAGGAATGCTAATTATTGCTGGATCATTAAATAAATTAAAGAGGAATGGCTCAACACTTTCTAATTTATCGGGGCCTCCCAGGTTAAATAAAATAACCGCTTTTTTCATTTTATTTTTTTTTTCTTACTATTTGAATCACATATTCTATTGTTTCAGGCTTGATTTCTGGCAATACTCCATGTCCTAAGTTAAATATATAAGGATAATTTTCAAATACATTAAGATATTTTTCGGTACCTGCTTTAATTGCTTCTTTATCAGTCAATAATATTTTTGGATCTAAGCCTCCTTGCACAGGAACGCCATCTAATTTTTCCTTTAAGTGTTGTGGGTTAACTTCATAATCAATACTTATACAATCCGGCTTAACCTCTTTACAAAAATCAATGTAATTTTCTCCAATTCCTTTTGGAAAACAAATTGATGGAATATTTTTAGATTTAATGTGTTCGACAATTTGTGAAATAGGTTTGTAACAATAATTTTGTAATTCTTTTTTAGGAAGCAATCCAGCCCAAGAGTCAAATATTTGTATTATATCGGCTCCTGCATCAATTTGTTTATCAATGTGTAAACATATTATTTCTACTATTTTTTTTAATAATTTATTAATTGTAGTTTTGTCTTTGTTGATATTATTAAAATCAAAACTATTTTTTGGTGAGCCTTTATTAAGCATATACAATAATAAAGTCCAAGGCGCTCCAACAAATCCTATAAGTTCTTTTTCTTTTAAATCCTTCTTTACTTTTTCTATACCTTTATAAACAGGTAATAATTTTTGTATAAAATCATCTGGATTTGTATTAACTATGTTAGCTAAATTTAAGTCTCCTAAGATCGGGCCTATACCTTTTTTAAACTCTACTGATTGACCAAGACCATAAGGTATCATTAAAATATCAGAAAAAATTATGGCTGCATCTAAATCAAATCTTTTAAGTGGTTGTAATGTAATTTCTTTTACTAAATCAGGATTCAAACATAATTTAATAAAATCAGTGTTTACTTTTCTTATTTCTCTAAATTCTGGTAAATACCTACCAGCTTGTCTCATAAACCATATAGGAATGTAAGACG
>CACLKK010000043.1 GCA_902607525.1 uncultured Pelagibacteraceae bacterium
ACTTTTATCAAAAATTGGATTAAAAAAAATAACTCCAGGATATAGTTCATTCTCTCCAGGTGAAAACAGATCATTAATTAATTTGGGAAGTAAATTTAATGAAAAAAATATTTTACCATTAATTTGTTATGAAATAATTTATCCAGGAAAAATTAAAAAAAAAAATCAATTTCCTAATTTAGTAGTCAATATTTCAGAAGATGCTTGGTTTGGAGAATCTATAGGCCCGCACCAACACTATGCAAAGGCGGTGTATAGATCAGTAGAAGAAGGAGTTTTTATTGCAAGATCAGCAAACAAAGGCGTTTCGGGTTTTATTGACCCAAATGGACGATCTCTTAAATTTCTAAATATAAGAGAATCTGGCAATGTAGAGTACAAAATGCCCCAGTTTGCTGGTCCAACTTTATATTCCAATTATGGAAATAAAATATTTTTTTTAATAATTTTGTTGTATATATTTCTAACTTTAATTTTTAAAAAATTTGAAATCTAATGAGTAAAAAATCGTATTTGTTCACAAGTGAGTCTGTTTCAGAAGGTCATCCAGATAAAGTTTGCGATCGTATATCTGATATGGTTGTAGATACTTATTTATCTAAAGAACCTTTAGCAAGAGTAGCATGCGAAACTTTAACAACTACAAATAAAGTTGTTTTAGCTGGGGAAACAAGAGGACCAGAAGTTAAAAAAAATGATTTAATAGAAAAAGTTCGTAACTGCATTAAAGATATAGGATATGAACAAAAAGGTTTTCATTGGAAAAATTGTAATATAGATGTTCATTTACACTCGCAATCAGCTGATATTGCAATGGGCGTTGACTCAAAGGACAATAAAGATGAAGGAGCTGGCGACCAAGGCATAATGTTTGGTTATGCTTGCAATGAAACTGAAGTTTTAATGCCGGCACCTATTTATTATTCTCACAAAATTTTAGAATTAATGGCTGCAGATAGAAAAAATGGAAGCGCAGATAAATTAGAGCCAGATTCAAAAAGTCAAGTTACAATGATGTATGAAAATGGAAAGCCAAAAAAAGTTACTTCTGTAGTTATTTCTACACAACACTCTCCAAAAGTAAACCAAGCGCAAGTAAAAGAAATTGTCAGACCATACTTAGATAAAGCTATTCCAAAAGAATTGCTATCTGAACTAAAAGAAGAAGAATTTTATGTAAATCCAACAGGTCAATTTATAATTGGAGGTCCAGATGGAGACTCTGGATTGACAGGACGAAAAATTATTGTTGATACTTATGGAGGTGCCGCGCCACATGGCGGAGGAGCTTTTTCTGGAAAAGACCCAAGCAAGGTAGACAGGTCAGCTGCGTACGCTGCAAGATATGTAGCAAAAAATATTGTTGCTTCAAAAATTACTGACAAATGTTTAATTCAACTTGCATATGCAATTGGAGTTTCTAAACCGTTATCTATTTATGTTGATCTTTTTGATGGTGACGAAGAAAAATCTAAACATGTTGAAAAATTGATAAATGATAATTTTGATCTAAGTCCTAGAGGAATTAGAGAAATGCTGTCTTTAAATAAACCTATATATGAATGCACATCTGCTTACGGTCATTTTGGCAGAAAACCAGGATCAAATGGTGAATTTTCCTGGGAAAAAACAGATAAAACTGCAGTTTTTAAAAAGTAGAACTTGAAAAAAGTTATAATATAACTTAAATAATCCTTAAGTTACCTGGATAATTGAAAATGGGCTTTTGCCCATTTTTTTTTAGAGGTAAAGATATAAAATTATGTTGAATCAAAGATCTGATAAAGTTGAGCTTTTAAGAATAGCAGAGGCTGTAGCATTAGAAAAATCTATTGATAAAGAAATTATTTTAACATCAATGGAAGCTGCAATACAAAAAGCGGCTAAGACAAAGTTTGGCTCAGAAAATGACATTAGAGCTAAAATTGATAGAGAAAGTGGTGATATAAGTTTACACAAAGTGTTAACAATAGTAGATTCACCAGAAAACTTTGACACTGAAATTTCACTTAAAGATGCTATTAAAGCTAAAAACAAAGAAGATTTTAAGGTCGGTGATGAAATGTTTGAGGAGTTGCCACCAGTAGATTTTGGAAGAATTGCTGCTCAAACAGCAAGACAAGTAATAACGCAAAGTGTTAGAGCAGCTGAGAGAGAAAGACAATATAATGACTTCATTGATAAAAAAGGTGAAATTTTAAGTGGTATAGTAAAAAGACTAGAATACGGCAATGCAATTATAGATCTAAACAGATCTGAGGCTATTATAAGAAAAGAAGAATCAATACCAAGGGAGATTTTAAAGACAGGAGATAGAGTAAAAGCGTATTGTTATGACGTTGTTAGAGAAAATAAGGGGCAGCAAATTTTTTTATCAAGAGCTCATCCAAAATTTATGGAAAAATTATTTTTTCAAGAAGTTCCAGAAATTTATGACGGAATTATAGAAATAAAATCTTCCGCAAGAGATCCAGGTAGCAGAGCTAAAATTTGTGT
The DNA here is from genome assembly GCA_902607525.1 of uncultured Pelagibacteraceae bacterium. Classification (GTDB taxonomy): domain Bacteria; phylum Pseudomonadota; class Alphaproteobacteria; order Pelagibacterales; family Pelagibacteraceae; genus AG-414-E02. The sequence goes on from CACLKK010000043.1 coordinate 2,497, forward strand.
TAATTCAAAAGACTCTTCTATTGATCCAGTAGGTGCATGTGTTGGTATGAGAGGAAGCAGAGTTCAATCAGTAGTAAATGAACTTTCAGGTGAAAAAATAGATATTGTCCATTGGTCTGAAGATGTAGCAGCTCTTGTTGTTAGTGCCTTAGCACCTGCAGAAATTCAAAAAGTAATAATCGATGAACAGAATAGAAGAATAGAGGTAATTTTAACAGAAGAAAATTTAAGTAAAGCAATAGGCAGAAGAGGACAAAATGTTAGATTAGCCTCAAAATTAATAAATTATGAAATTGATATATTGACTGAAAAAGAAGAATCAGAAAAAAGACAAATGGAATTTAAAGATAAAACTGAAATTTTCGTAAAAAATTTAGAGGTAGATGAAACTTTAGGGCAGCTATTAGTTGCAGAAGGATTCTCAACAATTGAAGAAATTTCTAAATCTAACTCAGAGGATATTTCAAAAATTGAAGGGATAGATGAAAATACTGCTAA
>CACLKK010000044.1 GCA_902607525.1 uncultured Pelagibacteraceae bacterium
CTTTTAAATTTATTACTGCCATTATCCTCCCCCCCCAAATAATACCAAGTAACTATTTTATTAGAACTCAATACGGGGAATAGTTCAACCAGAATTTAACGTGAAACAAAATAAAAAATTGCAACTATGAGTAGAATTAAAATTATAATAGTTGAATAAATATACTTATTTAAAAAATTAGATTTAATTTCCTTAACTCTTTTTTCTTTAATTACTTCACCTGTTTCAACCTCTTTTTTTGTTATTGGGGAAACCAAATCTGCAAAACGACCAAAGAAATAGTCTGACATTTTTTTAGCTACACCATCAATTAATCTTGATCCTAATTGAGCTACTTTTCCTCCAACGTTAATATCTACATCATATGACAGAGTAGTAATTCCATTTTCTTCTGCGAGCTTAACATTAGCACTTCCATTTGCAAAACCTACTGAAGACTGCCCTTCTCCAGAAAGAGTATAACTTTCATTTTCTTTAATATTAGATAATTGGATTGATCCAGAAAAAGTAGCATTCATGGGTCCAATTTGATTTGTTGCAGTAGCATTAAAAATGTTACCTTTTTCTTTTTCAAAAGACTCACAACCAGGAATACATTGTTTTAAAATATTTGAGTCATTAAGCGCTTTCCAAACGATTTCCTTTTTGACTTTTAATTTATAAGAACCAGTGAGTTTCATATTAAAAAAAATAGTATATAATAAATTCTATTATGGATGACACTACAAAAAAAGAATTGCAGTCAGCAGCTTTTGAAAGGCTAATACAACACTTACGAGAAAGAAAAGACGTTCAAAATCTGGATTTGATGGATCTTGCTGGTTTTTGCAGAAATTGCTTATCTAAATGGTACAGAGAAGAGGCTGAAAAAAAAGGAATAGAAATTTCAGATCCAGACGCAAGAAAACACATATACGGCATGACCTATGATGAGTGGAAGAAAAAATATCAAAAGTAGTTAATTAACTATCTTCTCAATTTTATAAATTTTTTTTATATTCGTTTGTTTGGAATTTTTAATAATAGGTAGGAACAATCCTAATATATATAAAAGAATTATAATTAAAGAAACAATTAGCATTGCTTTTACTGCGTTTAATTTCATTTAACTATTTTTCTTTTAATCTTGGAAACAATTCTACAAAATTACAAGGCTTATGGTTAATATCAAGCTGATATTTCAGTATACCATCCCAGGCGTCAGTTACACCTCCTGAAGATCCAGGTAAAGCAAATATATATTTTCCACCAGCTAGTACAGCACAAGCCCTTGATTGCATAGCTGAAGTTCCTACTGTTTTGTAACTTAATTCTCTAAACAATTCTCCAAAGCCTGGAATTTCTTTATCACTAATTTCTTTTAATGCTTCGGGTGTAATATCACGACCAGTTAGTCCCGTGCCACCCGTAGTGATAATCACATCTATATTATCTTTTTTTATCCACTCAGATAAAATTTTTTTAATTTCATCTTTTTCATCTTTTACAATTTTTCTATCCATCAACTTATGATTTTGTTCTTTTATTTTTTTAACTAAAATTCCACCAGATTTATCATTATCAATAGTTCTGGTGTCTGTTACAGTTAGTAGTGCTATATTTACTTGCATAATTATATTATAGGTTAAATAAACATGTTGTTACTATCAATATTATTTTTAGTCACGGCTATATTATATTCCAGTGTTGGATTCGGCGGAGGATCCACATATCTTGCTCTTCTACTGATTTGGGGTATTCCTTACACAATTTTTCCAGTAATTGCTTTATCATGTAACATAATAGTCGTTTCAGGAAATTGTTTTAATTATATAAGAGCCGGAAATATAAATTTAAAATTACTAATCCCCTATCTAATTGGTTCAGTGCCTTTAGCATATATAGGAGGATCTTTATCAATAGAAAGAGAATTATTTGAAATATTATTATTTTTAGTTTTATCATCAGCAGGAATTTTATTATTGTTTAATTTTAAGTCTTATGATGACAAAAAAGAAAGTTATAAAAAGATTAATCCATTAGTTTCCATTTCGATAGGTGGAGTTTTAGGATTTATTTCTGGAATAGTTGGTATAGGTGGTGGTATTTTTTTAAGTCCAATTTTATTTTTAATCAGGGCAGGTAGACCAAAGTACATTGTAACAACTGCTTCTATATTTATTTTAATTAATTCAATTTCCGGCACAGTTGGGCAGCTAACAAAAAGTGACGTTCTAGCTGAAATACAAAATTATTGGTATTTATTATTAGCAGTTTTAATTGGAGGACAAATAGGTAATTTATTAAACTTAAAAATATTACCCACTCGTATTCTGGCATTGATCACCGCTGCTCTTGTATTGCTTGTAGCTTTAAGAATGGGAATACGTTTTTTATAGACCTTATTAATTTTTATGTTTGCCTAAAAAATTTTTGAAAATTTTTATCATTTGATTCAATTCTCTTTGTTTAAGTCCATGATGGCAGCCTATTAAAATACCATTTCTCATAACATCATCGCTAACTTTTTGAGATTTAGAGTATTTTTTGTAATACTTATTTTTCATAATTGGCTGTCTTAGTATATTGCCAGTAAAAATTGTTCGTGTTTGAATACCTCTTTTTTCCAAATAAATTTGAAGTTTTTTCCTCGAAAAACCAGCATTTTTTTTTATTACCAAAGGAAAGGCAAGCCACCCAGTTACAACATTTCTATTTTGTTCTGGTAATTTAAAAAACGAAGAGTATTTTTTGAAAAATTTTTTTAAGAATTCAAAGTTATTAATTCTTATTCTTATATTTTTTTTTAATTTTTTAAGTTGTTCAATGGCAAATGCCGCTGAAATTTCGGATGGCAAAAAATTATATCCTAAAGCTGAAAAAATATATTTTCCATCATAAGGTATACCATCAACTTTTTTGCTAAATCTTGCCTTTACGCCCTCTGACTCATTAAAGACAGCTGATGATCTTCCCCATCCTCTTA
>CACLKK010000045.1 GCA_902607525.1 uncultured Pelagibacteraceae bacterium
TTGTTGATTGGATGCGTGTTGGTTTTGTTCATGGAGTCATGAATACAGATAATATGGCCATATCAGGAGAGACTATTGATTATGGTCCTTGCGCTTTTATGGACACATACGATCCTGAAACAGTATTTAGTTCAATAGATCAGCACGGACGTTATGCTTTTTTTAATCAACCTGGCATTACTAAATGGAATTTAGCAAGATTTGCAGAATGTCTTGTACCATTAATTCACGAAGATAAAAATACTGGCATTCAGATCGCAACTGAAATTGTAAATAGTTTTTCTGAAATATATCAAAAAAGTTGGCTTGAAATGATGCGTAAAAAATTAGGGTTGTTAGGAAAAGATGCAAAAGACGAAAAATTAATTATAGATTTATTATCTTGGATGCATAAAAGTAAAGCTGACTACACAAATACTTTTTGTGTTTTAATGGACCAAAATTTTGAAAAAGATAAAATATATAACAATCAAAGTTTTCTCGATTGGAAAAAACAATGGCAAATCCGTTTAAAAATAAATAATAGTCTACCTAAAGAATCTTTAAAATTAATGCGTTCTAGCAACCCATTGGTTATTCCTAGAAATCATAAAGTTGAAGAAGCTTTAGATTCTGCGAATAGTGGTAATTTAAAGCCAACAAAAAATTTACTAAAAATTTTAGAAAAACCTTATGAGGATAGAAAAGAAATTAGCGAGTATCAATCACCCGCGACACCAAGTAGTGAAGTATATAAAACTTTTTGTGGTACTTAATTATAAAACGTAGGGTTCTGTTCTTTTTTGTTTAGCGAAAATTCTATCTATTCCAAAGCAAGACAAGTCTATGGTTTGATATTTTCCTGTTGTAATTAGTTCTGTTAAACCTCTTCCAATTCCTGGTGATTGCATCAAACCCCTGCCTGTAAATCCAGTTGCTAAGAATACATTTTCGTATTTAGGATGTTTTCCTACAATTGCATTATTGTCTAGTACATTACAATCGTAATACCCAGCCCAGCCGCCAGTTAATTTTAATTGTTCAAACTCTGGAACTCTATTTGCTAATGCGGGCCATACAAGACTTTCAAAATCATCCCACTCTGGCTCCAAATCTGGACAATCAAATTTAGAATTTGGAGATCCTGCCAAATATTCTTTACCTTCTGGTCTCCAATAGACTCCAGATGGTAGATCTCCTGTTAATGGCATTTCAGGATAATGTTTAGGACATTTTACTCTAAAGACAGTATGTTTTTGTGGTGCAACAGGAATGTCATCAAGCAACTCTTTTGTCCAACATCCTGCTGCAGATACAATAGTTTTTGCTTTAATATCACTAATTTTTTTAACATCTCCTTTTTCAAATTTTGCTCCTAATTCAATTGCTTTATTTTTTAAAGCATTATGAAACATATGAGGATCAATCCAACCTTCAATTTTACTATCAGTATAAGTTGCTGTTTCTAAACCTTCTGTGTTTATCCAACTAAAAACTTCTTTTAATTTACTTGCAGGAATATTTTTTGTTCCAGCATTACATGCCTTATGATTTTTTAATGCTTCATATTGTTCTTCTGCATGTTCAGGTCCAAACAATAATAGGTATCCATTTGGAACCATGCTTGCAGTAGGATTAGGATTATTTTTTGTTTTTAACGTATTAGAAATGTCAGAGATAAATTCTAAAGCAAACTTGCCTAGGTTAATGTTTTCTTTTTGAAAAAATTGTCTTCTAAAGCCACCCAGAGATAAAGGGAAAGAAGCTTTTTTGTATGCTGGATCTCTTTCTATAACTCTTACTTTTCTACCTTCTTTTGATAAAAAATATGCTGTTGCGGCTCCAATAATTCCGCCGCCAACAACAACTACATCATCCATGAATCCCCTTTATAAGGAAACATATCACAACTTAATTAAGTATAAAAATATAGAAATTTAAAACAAATGCATAACTTAGCCATGCAAGATACGGAACCATCAAAAATACACTAATCTTGTTAATTGGATAATATAATTTTATTAGCCAAACGACGAAAAAAATAATAACTGCAATTATTATTAAAGATGCAAGTATTAGGTGAAGTCCGAAAAAAAATATGCTCCAACTACCATTAATAAGTAAATGAATAAAGTATATATATATAATTCTCTCAGCTCTTTTTGGATTTATCCAAATAAGCCAAATAGCTACGGACATTGCTATATATAAAGTAATCCAAACTGGAGCAAAAACCCACTCAGGTGGATTAAAAGATGGTTTTACTATCGTGGAATACCAAGGTTCTTTATATAAATTTGTTACATAACTTCCCCATGCAGAAGCTCCAAAAGCAAGAAGATTAAATACTAATAAAGAAATAATTTTTTTAGGTAATGACATTAATAATACCCTCCTCCTAAAGCTTTATATTTTTTTGCTAATAGCTGTGCTTTTCGCGCTGACCATTGTCCTGCTTTTGTTCCATGAGTTTTGGTAGATTTAATTTCTTGGAACAGTTTTTGCCTAAGGTTAGGTTTTGTATAATTGCTATGTTTAATTTTATTATCAATTTTCCATTCATTTCTATACTTTTTTATTTTGTTAGCTATATATTTTGGTTGCTTTGAAAATTGTTTTCCTATTTTTGATGCTTTTCGCTTCATTTTTGTCGTAAGCCTATATTCAAAAGATGATAGAGCTTTAATAGCTTTTTCTGGTAAATAACGTTCTCCCGTTACTGAAGATTTTTTACCAGATTTGGTTCTCCAGTTTTGTTTAATCCAAGCTTTTAGGTTTATTTGTTTTTTCGAAAACATAATTTTTTAAGCTATTGTTGCTCTGCCCCCGTCAACTCCAATTATCTGTCCGG
>CACLKK010000046.1 GCA_902607525.1 uncultured Pelagibacteraceae bacterium
TCCGCTTTCATTTCAAAATCAGAATTCGGAATTGCAACTGGTTTTTTTCTTCCTGACGAATCAGATTCAGTAAGTTGCATTTTCTCAACTAATATTGAGAATATTTTTTCTTTACCAATAAATTTTTTTGGATTTGACAGCCAAATAAATTCGACACCTTCTTCTTCAGCATTAAGCACTTCTCTTGCTGAGCCTGGCATATTTTCTTTGTCTCTCCTATAAAGACATTTCACAGATTTAGCATTTTGTCTAACAGCTGTTCTTACGCAATCCATAGCGGTATCACCGCCACCTATTACTATAATATTTTTATTTTCAGCATTAAGAGTTCCGTTATCAAAATCTTCAACTTTATCACCCAGTCCTTTTCTATTCGAAGCAGTTAAAAATCTCATTGCAGAAAAAATATTTTTTAAATTATGCCCAGGTAGATTAACTTCTCTTGGTTTATAAACTCCTGTAGCTATTAGTAAAGCATCGTGTTTTTCTTTTAATTCATCAAGTGATAAATTTTTTCCAATTTCAAAATTTTGTTTAAATTTTATTCCACTTTCCTTTAAAATATTTGTTCGTCTTTCAACAACAAATTTTTCCAATTTAAAATTTGGTATACCATAAATTAACAAACCTCCTGGCCTATCATAACGATCGTATATGGTTATTTTGTATCCTACTTTTCTAAGCTCTTCAGCGCATGCTAATCCAGCTGGTCCTGCTCCTATAATACCTACGGACTGATCTATTTCATTTTTTAACTTTATTGGTTTTATCCATCCCTTTTCCCACGCGACATCAGTAATATATTTTTCAACCGAACCTATTGTAACTGTTCCATGTCCTGATCTTTCAATGACACAATTGCCTTCACACAAACGGTCTTGTGGACATATGCGACCACAAACTTCTGGCATATTATTTGTGCTATGAGCCAAATCACTAGCTTCCCTAATTCTTCCCTCGGCGGAAAGTTTTAACCAATCTGGAATATTATTATGAAGCGGACAATGAATTTGGCAAAACGGAACCCCACACTGCGAACATCTGCTTGATTGTTCTTTAGCTTTGTCATGAATAAACTGATCATAAATTTCTTTAAAATCATCTATTCTTTTATCAACCTTCCTTTTAACTGGAGTTTGTTGATCGACGTTTACAAATTTAAGCATTTTATCAGTCATTTTTTTTCTATTTTTCATATGCTTTTATACCAATATAAATAAGCCTAAAAGCACTTTTAGGACAATAATATTGACCTATAAATTAAAAAATCCAGCAAAATAGTAATTTATATTGCATACCTGCTATGCAATACTCTTAACTATGCTTTCATCTGTTGAAATTTTAATTTTATCTGCAATTCAAGGTATCTCTGAATTCTTACCAGTAAGTTCAGCTGCACATCTTGTTTTAATTTCAAAATACTATGCATTTGTAAATCAAAATTTACTAATCGACATCTGCTTACATATGGGTTCTTTGGTAGCAATTATATTTTATTTTAGGAATGATTTGTTTAATTTTATTAAAAATAGAAATTTTTTAATAAAAATTTTAATAGGTACTATTCCAATAATTCCTATTGGCTATATAATTTACAAGACAGGAGTTATTAACGATTTGAGGACATTAAAAGTTATAGGTTGGGCAAGTTTAATCTTTGGAATTCTTTTATACATAAGCGACAAGTCAAAAATAACTAAAAAAATTATATCTCAATTTGATAATCGTTCTGCACTTTTTATAGGGGTGTTCCAAGTGCTTTCTTTAATACCTGGAGTGAGCAGAGCAGGAATTACAATTACTGCAGGAAGATTTTTAGGATTTGATAGGTTCGATTCAGCAAAAATTTCATTTTTTTTGTCAATTCCAACTTTGGCAGCAGCAAGTTTATTGGGTATTTATAATATTTATAAAGAAGATAGCGCAGAATTAAATTTTTTAGCTATTATAGCAGTAATATTTTCAGCTATCTTTTCTTATATTACAATTGCACTTTTTTTAAATTTTATTAAAAAATTTAGTTTAAAAATATTTATAATTTATAGAATAATTTTATCACTATTTATTTTAGGAATAGTTTACCTATAATTCTTTTCATAAATTGGTGCAAGTTGAGATAATAAGACACCTCCTAAGATTAATAAACATCCAATAATATTGTTAATATCTAATATTTGATTTAGAATTATCCATGCGGAAATCGCAGCAACAACTCCTTCTAGTGACATAACAATTGCTGCAGGTGCTGCAGAAATATTTCTTTGACCAAAAATTTGCAAAGCAAAAGCAGCTCCACCTGATAAAATTCCTGCATATAAAATTTCTATTGCTTCTAATTTAATTTTTGAAAAATCAACTTCTTCAAATATTAAAACAAGCACAAAAGATAAGGTCGCTACTATTAGATTTTGCATTAAAGCAATAAAGAAAGGTAAATCAAATTTCAGGATAATTTTACCAATATAAATAATATGTAGCGCCCAAAATATAGCACCGATTAAAACTAGCGTATCACCAAATCTAACTTCAACATTATTAATATCGCTTAAAAAATAACCTCCAACTACACACGCTAATACAGATGGCCATATTGACCAATGTAGCTTTTCAGAAAATAAAAAATAGAGAATAATAGGAACCATTGGTACATAAAATATTGTAAAAAAAGCAGAATTAGCCACATCTGTATAAAGCAAAGAAACTTGTTGAAAAATACATCCTAAAGTCAAAAATATTCCTACTGGAA
>CACLKK010000047.1 GCA_902607525.1 uncultured Pelagibacteraceae bacterium
ATAAACTGTATAAGCAGTTAAACCTTGATTCTCTATTCTGTTTGAAAAAGGAGTTGCTCTCAATCGTCTTGCTTTTGCAATATAAAATTTTTTCATAATTATTATTTGTGATTTTTTTGTACAAAATTTTTGACAATTTCTCTCATTTCAAAAGCTTTTTCAAATACAATCATATGACCACATTCTTTCAGAACCTCTAGTTGAGAATTTTTAATACTTTCGGCCATTTTTTTTCCTTTTTCTAATGGGACCATCTTATCTTTATCTCCTAATATACAAAGCGTAGGACAGTTTATATTTGACGCAGCTTTTAAACCATTTTTATAATCATTGCATGCTCTAAGATCTACTGCCAACCCTTCCTGGACCTGTCTTGGTGAATTTATAATTTTTTGTACTGGGTTTCCTCCTATAAATTTTTTGACACCTTCATAACCCCATTTCATCATAAGCTCTACTGATTTCATGTCACCTCCATCTGCATAATCAATTAAAGCAGGGTTAACTGGCAACTCATATGATCCACCAACAAGAACTAAACTTTTAATTAATTTTGGAAAACGAGAAGCAAACTCAAGTCCAACTAAACAGCCCTGGGAATGACCAATGAATGAAATTTCATTAATTTTTAATTTTTCCATGGATTTTTTAATCCATTCAGATATTCCTTCGATTGATTTTATTGCTGGTCCTTCAGAGCTACCATGGCCAGGCAAATCTACGGACAAAACACTATAACCATTCGAGGTAAGAAATTGTTCATGTAAAGACCAAACTATATGGGTAAGGCCGCTACCGTGCATTAAAACAATTACCGGCTTATTAACATCAAAATCTAATCCACCAGTAGATGCAAAAACATCTTTTTGGTCTACTTCAAAATTCAGTTGATCTCCTTAGCTTTCTTTCTTAATTCAAATTTTTGAATTTTTCCTGTTGATGTTTTTGGTAATTCACAAAATTCTATTTTTTTCGGAACTTTAAAACTTGCTAAAGTTTCTTTGCAAAAACTAATTAATTCTTTTTCCGTAACTGGCTTATCTTTTACTGTTTCAATAAATGCACAAGGCACTTCTCCCCATTTTTCATCTGGTTTTGATACTACAGCTGCAATGGATACCGAGGGGTGTTTTGCTAATGTATTTTCTATTTCAATGGATGAAACATTTTCTCCACCAGTAATAATTATATCCTTGGATCTATCTTGAATTTTTACGTAACCATCCGGATGAATAACTGCTAAATCTCCAGAATGAAACCATCCATCTTTCATTGCTTTATCCGTTGCTTCTTTGTCTTTATAATAACCTTTCATTACAATATTTCCTTTGATCATTATTTCGCCCATTGTTTTCCCGTCCCTAGGAACTGATTTCATAGTTTCTGGATCCATAACATCGACACCCTCAGTATTAGGATATCTGACTCCTTGTCTCGCTTTAATTTCATTTTGTTTTTCTTCTTCAAAATTATTCCATTCATCATTCCATGCGCACTGTGTGATATGTCCATAAGTTTCTGTTAATCCATAAACGTGCATTACCTCAAAGCCAAGATTTTTCATTTTCTTAAAAATAACACTTGGAGGTGGAGCTCCTGCGGTTAATACATAAACCTTATTTTTAAGTTTTTTTCTTTCGCTTTCAGCTGCGCCTGTTATCATATTTAAAACTATTGGCGCTCCCCCAAAATGAGTTACATTATGTTTTTCAATTAACTCAAATATTTTCTTAACAACAATATTTCTAAGACATATCGTTTTTCCATTTAACATTGGAACTGTCCAAGGGTAACACCATCCATTACAATGGAACATTGGAACAATACATAAAAAATTTAATCTGTTTGGCATATTCCATGCTACTGCACTTCCTGTAGACATTAAGTATGCTCCTCTATGATGGTACACAACTCCTTTAGGATTACCTGTTGTGCCTGATGTATAACTTAATGAAATAGCTTGCCATTCATCTTCGGGTTTTTTCCAAATATAACTTTCATCTCCTGTATTTAAAAATGTTTCGTATTCTAGATCTCCAATTTTTTTCAATTTAGATTGGTCTGCATATTTGTCATTTATATCAATAATAATAATTTTTTTCTTTATTGTGCTTAATGCTTTTTTTACTACTTCGTGAAATTGTCTATCTACAATCAATACTTTCGCATCGCTATGTTCCAGAATATATCCTACAGTTTTAGCATCTAGTCTTATGTTAATTGTATTTAGCACTCCACCAGTCATAGGAACTGAATAATGTGCTTCGAAAATTTCAGGAGTGTTACATGCCATAACAGAAACTGTGTCTCCCTTGGTAATTCCAATTTTTTCTAGTGCACTAGCAAATTTAATACATCTTTTATAAATTTCAGACCAAGTATATTTTCGATCTTCATAAACCAATGCCTCGTAATTAGGATAAATATCCTTGGCTCTTTCTAGAAAAGACAATGGTGTTAATGGAACAAAATTCGCGTTATTTTTATCAAGATTTTTATCGTAATGACTCATAACAAATTAACTTATTTTAGATTCTTTTATAATTTCTGCAATTACTTCTTCTTTTTTATGCCCCATTAAGTGAATTCCTTTAACTCCTTTAATTTCGCGAAAAATCTGAATTAATTCAAG
>CACLKK010000048.1 GCA_902607525.1 uncultured Pelagibacteraceae bacterium
TATGTAACAGGATTAATCACAGAGAAAGGTATTTGCGAAGCTTCGAAGGAAGGATTAAAAAAATTATTTAAATGAGTAATATTTCAGCTTACATAATTTTAATTATAGCAGTGGCTTTAGGTACAGCAGCAAATGGTTTTGCAAAGAGTGCACAAGGATTTACAGTGTTAATCCCAAGTATTATCACAGCAATTACAATTGTTTTATGCATGTTTACACTATCGCTTGTAATGAAGACTATACCCGTTGGTATCACCTACGCTTCATTTGCTGGTTTGTGTATTGTTGCAACTGTGATGATTGGAATTGTTAAATTCAATCAAATACCAAATCTATACACAATTATAGGTTTAGGTTTAATTATAGCAGGAGTTTTAATGGTTAATCTAATTGGAAAAACAAATACTTAAAATGAGCACTATTTCTTTATCACTAGATGAAATTTATGATTTAGCCAAAAAAACTTTGCTCTCTAATGGTTGCGATGAAGAAAACGCAAGTATTTTATCAGACACGATAATGCGTGCTGAAAGAGATGGTTCACATTCACATGGTTTATTTAGATTGCCAGCTTACGTAGCGGCCTTAAAAAGTAAAAAAGTTAATGGTAAAGCGAGACCTGTAGTTAAAAAAATTTCACCAAGCGTTATTAAAGTTATAGGTAATAATGCTTTTGCACCAATGGTATTAAAAATTGGTTTACCAGAACTAATTAAATTAGCAAAAGAAACTGGTGTTGCAGTTTTAGCTATTACAAACTCTCACCATATGGCTGCTATGTGGCCTGAGACCGAAGCTGTTGCAGAATCAGGATTAGTTAGTTTTGCATGTACTTCATATATGCCAATGGTAGCTCCAGCGGGTGCTAAAAAAGCATTGTTTGGAACTAATCCAATTTCATTTGCATGGCCACGTCCAGGAAAAACTCCACTTGTTTATGATATGGCAACAGCAGCTATGGCTATGGGAGATGTTATGGTAGCTGCAAGAGATGGACATAAAGTACCGTTGGGAACAGGTTTAAATAAAGATGGAAAGGAAACAACTAATCCAAAAGAAATTATAAAAGGCAGCGGAGGTGTTTTACTTCCTTTTGGTGGATATAAAGGTTCAGCGATTGCTATGATGGTAGAATTACTTGCTGGAGCATTAGTAGGAGATAATTTTAGTTACGAAACTGCTGCAAAAGATAATAAAGACGGCGGACCTCCAAGTGGTGGGGAATTCATTTTAGCAATTTCTCCAGAAAAAATAGCTGGTTCTGGTTGGGAAAAACATTCTGAAGAATTTTTTACAAAAATGAAATCTATGGACGGAATCCGTTTACCAGGAGAGAGAAGACATAAAAATCGCTTAGATAAAGGTCCAAGAAAAATAAATAAAGAATTAATTGAAAAAATTAAAAAACTATCTTAGGGACGCAGCTATATTACCACCATCAACAGTTAATACTGCTCCAGTAGTTTTTTTAGAAGTAGCTAAATGAAAAAAAGCTTTAGCAACATCCTCTGCTTTAACTTCATTTAATAATAAATTTCCTTTCATATAAGTATCAGTGGATACAGCTCTTGCTTTAGCTCTAGTCTTAATCATTTTATCTGTCATTAAACCACTTCTTATTCTATCTGCGTTAACCCCATTTGATCTGATTCCATAAGATCCATAATCAACAGCATACTGCTTACACAAACTCAGTAAGGCTGATTTAGGTAATCCATAAGGACCAAAGTTTTTTCCAGGGTTTACAGATTGTTTTGAAATATTAAAAAGAAGACAACCATTAGTATTTTGTTTTTTCATGATTTTAACTGCTTCAGAAGCGCAGTTTTGATGTGAAAAGAAATTAATTTCAAAACTTTTTCTTAATATTTCATCACTTACTTCACCTATTGAACCTCCTGGTGCTGTTCCTGCATTCGAAACCAAAATGTCAATTCCTCCAAACTTTTCACAGATTTTATTAAAAGCATTCTTCACACTTTTTTTACTTGTTACATCACAGTGTATACAAAGATCTTTAATTTGGGACTGTACTTCCATTAAACGTTTTAAATTATTATCAAGCAGAACAACCTCGGCTCCATAATTTTTAAACATTTTATAAGTTTCAAAACCAATAGTTCCAGTACTACCAGTGACAACAACAACATTGCCTTCAAGAAGTTTTTTCTTCTTTTTAATCTTAGCTTGTTCTAAAGACCAATATTCAACGTCAAATAGATCTTTTTCAGGAATAAATTTATAAGTAGAGGTTTCTTCAACAGATGAAATTACTTTAGCATTAGTTTCTGTTAAATCTCCTGCAATTTTTGCTGCACTTAAATCTTTGCCAACACTAAACATACCAACATTTTGTATTAGAACTACTCTTGGAGAGGTATCTAACATTACTTTTTTGTCTTTAGTTTTTTTATGATTCACATTGAAGTATTGAATGTATCTTTTTCGATAATTTTCAAAAGCTTTTTTTGCTGTTTGTTTAAATTCTTCAATAGTAGAATTTTTTTTAGGTGTAATAATTAAAGGAAATGGTTTTACTCTGATTACATGATCAGGCGTAGC
>CACLKK010000049.1 GCA_902607525.1 uncultured Pelagibacteraceae bacterium
GAAGATGCCGGTTGTGGAGATGGAACATCTAAAGATTTAGAATGCGATGGCAAAGGAAATAGAAGTAGGCAAGAACTTACTTTTGATCGTGAAAAGAAACTAAATAACAAAGAACGCATATATGAATACGCAATTTATTTTGATGAAAATTACAAACCTTTAGAAAAAGGAGCTGTAGTTATTCTTGGTCAACATCATACTCAAAAATATAATGTTAAAGGCTGTCATAGCTGTTGTAATTTTTGGTTACAAGACAATAAATATAAAGGTGAACATCAGTACGCCTGGGTTAGTAAAGCAGCAAATGCTGTTGATCCAGTAATAATTGGAAAAATAAATGATTTAAAAGGAAAGTGGACGCATGTGAAATTGCATGTTCTATGGAAAAAAGATGATACAGGAAGATTTATTATTTACAAAAATAATGAAGTAATTGCCGATCTTAAAAATATTAAAACTCTAGCTGATACATGCAATTCAGGCTATTTAAAACTTGGGATTTACAGACATAGAACTATTGGATATTGGAACTCTGACTGGGAGAGTTTGCAAGATCAAACAGTTTACTATGATAGCATTGTATCTAGAAAGCCTAAAAAAAAAGAAAGAATAAAAAATAAATGAAAAAACTTTTAGGGATCATGGTATTGGGATTGTTGTTAAATGTTTTCAATTTAAATAACACTGAAGCAAATACCCTGAAAATTAAAAATAGAGTAATTAAAACAAAAGGTGATGTATTTATTAAATGGCCTCACAAATGGAAGTACACTTATGCAATGGAGTATTGGAAGCCATATATGATTCAAGAAGTAACTGACAAGGTAAGATTTGGCGATACTGCTTTAAGATTTGAATTAAGATCTGGTAGTTGTGGTAAAACGCCTAGTGGATGGGATGATTGTAAGAATGGTCCTTATGGTTCTGAAAGAAACGAACTTACACCAGTCGACAATGATAGCAGAGGCTTTAATGGTAATGTGTGGCATACAATATCTTGGTACATCGAGGAGTTTCGTACTCCGCTTCGTGGACATAACTCTATTTGGCAAATTCACAACGATGGTGATTGGGCACCAATGTTTAACACAGACCTTACACACTTTGGTCTTTATTGGCAAAGACGTACTGCTTGTAATGTTCCTAAAATTTATAAAAAGTATAATGCAAAAGGTAATGATGGTTGTACAATTAAATGGAAAGAGAATGCCAATGTTAAAATAATGAAAATAGATGAAATATTTAACAAGTGGAACGATGTAATAATGAACATCAACTACACAACTAAAGACAGCGGATATTTAAAAATGTGGATCAACGGCAAGATGGTATATCATTACCAAGGCCCTATTAAACCACCAAAAGGAGGCAATGGGTGGAGTAATGCTTCAGCAATGCAGTTTGGAATATATAGAATGGCTGACAGTGGTGTACACCCACATACACAAATTCAATACTATGATGAAATTAGATATGCGAAAAAAAAATGTTCAAAACTAAAATTAGAAGAATTGGGCTATAGCTGCAAGGAACTTGAAAGTCAAAAAATTACAATTGATACAATAAAATGAATACATACTTATTATTTAAATCAATTCATCTGATAGCTGTGATTTCTTGGATGGCTGGGCTTTTGTATTTACCCAGAATATTTGTTTACCATAGCGAAGCAGTGCAAAAGAATAGATCTGAAGATTTAATGGAAACCTTTAAAGTTATGGAAAGAAGACTTCTTGTTTATATTATGAATCCTGCAATGATTGTGTCTTGGATTTTTGGTGTGTTATTAATTCATACTATTGGTTTGGATAATTTAGGTTCAGTTTGGATTCAGTTAAAGCTAGCTTTTGTTATCATTTTAACCATTTATCACTTCTTTCTATTTCAATGCTTAAGAAAATTTGCTGAAAATAATAATACTTACTCACCAAAATTTTATAGAATAATCAACGAAATACCCACTGTTTTGCTTATAAGCATAATACTAGTAGTAGTTTTTAAACCATTATGAGACTTGTAATTTTATAAAAAGATATTATATTAAGAATACACCTCTCGGAGATAAATCACCAACATATGAATTTAGAAGAACTTAAAAAGAAAACCCCAGCTGAGCTTATTTCGCAAGCCGAAAAGCTGAGCATTGAAAATCCAAGCACCCTAAGAAAACAGGAAATTCTTTTTGCAATATTAAAAAAACTTGCAGAAAAAAACGAACAAATAACCGGAGGAGGCGTCCTTGAGGTTTTGCAAGATGGATTTGGTTTTTTGAGAGCCATTGAATCAAACTATTTACCAGGACCTGATGATATATATGTTAGTCCAAGCCAAATAAGAAAATTTGGTTTAAGAACTGGAGATTCTGTTGAAGGCGAGATAAGAGCACCAAAGGATCAAGAAAGATATTTTGCTTTACT
>CACLKK010000050.1 GCA_902607525.1 uncultured Pelagibacteraceae bacterium
CTTTATTAATTATTTTTACTGTAATAAAAGCAATTCCACCAGTAGCAAGTTGGTTTTTTATTGATGCCAACATAGCAGGTGATTCAAAAGAGGCTTGCACAGGTAGTGGTGCTTGCTGGACTTATATTAAAATTTGGCTAAGAAGGTTTGTTTATGGAATGTATCCAAACGATTTACAGTGGAGAATAAATATATCTTTCATGCTACTAATAGCCTTGGCTTTTGTAGGTTATTTTCCTTCAGAAAAATTAAAGAAATTTTTAACTTTATATTATGTTGTTATTTATCCAATTATAGCATTTATTTTAATATATTACTTAATTTCTGGTGGAGCATTCGGACTAGAATGGGTTGAAACTGGAGCATGGGGAGGCTTATCCTTAACTTTCATTGTTTCTTTCTTTTGTTTAATTTTCTGCTTTCCAGCAGGAATGTTTTTAGCTTTGGGAAGAAGATCTCAATTACCGACTGTTAGATATATTTCAGTTGGGTTTATAGAATTTTGGAGAGGCGTTCCTTTAATAACTGTATTGTTTATGTCATCTGTAATGTTCCCAATGTTTTTACCTGAAGATTTTTTTATGGATAAGTTAGTCAGAGTAATTATAGCTATATCTTTATTTGAGGCTGCTTATGTTGCCGAAGTAATCAGAGGTGGGTTACAAGCTTTACCAAGAGGTCAGTACGATGCAGCAAAATCACTCGGGATGGGTTATTGGAAAATGCATATATTTGTTATTCTTCCACAAGCATTAAAATTAGTTATTCCAGGAATAGCAAATACATTCTTAGCTTTAGTCAAAGATACACCATTAATTTTCGTTGTGGGACTTTTAGAGATAGTTGGAATGTTAAATTTGGCAAAAACAAATCCAAAATGGTTAGGTTACGCTATGGAGGGATATGTTTTTGCAGCTATAATTTTCTGGATTATTTGCTATGCTATGAGTAAATATAGTTACAATTTAGAATTAAAATACAAAACTGAGAGATAAAATTTATGTCTGATAAAATTATAGAGATGAAAAATGTAAACAAATGGTTTGGAGATTTCCAAGTTTTAAAAGATGTAAATTTAGAAGTAAATCAAAAGCAAAAAATAGTTGTTTGTGGACCTTCTGGATCAGGTAAATCTACGTTAATAAGATGCATAAATAGATTAGAAGAGCATCAAAAAGGAAGCATAATTGTAGATGGAAATGAACTTACAGAAGATACCAAAGACATTGAAAAGATCAGAGCTGAAGTTGGAATGGTTTTTCAACAATTTAATTTATTTCCGCATTTATCAATATTAGACAATTGTACTTTAGCACCTATATGGGTAAAAAAAATGCCCAAAGTAAAAGCTGAAGAATTAGGCATGAGTCAATTGGAAAAAGTTCAAATAGCTGATCAAGCAAAAAAATTTCCAGGACAATTATCTGGCGGACAACAACAAAGAGCCGCTATAGCCAGAGCACTTTGTATGCAGCCAAAAATTATGCTTTTTGATGAACCTACATCTGCTTTAGATCCAGAAATGATAAAAGAAGTTTTAGATGCAATGGTAAATTTAGCAAAAGGTGGAATGACAATGATCGTGGTTACACATGAGATGGGCTTTGCAAAAGAAGTGGCCGATGAAGTAATTTTTATGGATGAAGGCATGATCGTTGAAAAACAACCAACAAAAGAATTTTTTGCAAATCCAAAAAGCGATAGAACAAAATTATTTTTAAGTCAGATCCTATAAATTTTATATTAGTTATGAGAAAAATTTATAAGATAATAATATTATTAATTTTAATAAACATACCATTCAGTTTAAAAGCTCATGTAGAGCACTATGATCAATTAAATCGTATTGAGTTTGATATTTATAGAAATAATAATCATATAGGCAAACATGTTTTTTCATTTAACAGATCAAATAGTGAATTAGCTGTTGAAAGTGAAATTAATTTTCAAATTAAAAAATTAGGTGTTGTTTTATATAAATATCACGTTAAGGGTACAGAATTTTATAAAGATGGAAAATTAATAAAATTTAATTCAAAAACGAACCAGAATGGTAAAGAAAAATATGTAAATATGAAATTAGAGAATAATGATTATATTA